>CAZKUP010000030.1:0-11988 GCA_964555985.1 uncultured Clostridium sp.
AATATATGTTTTATAAATATTCATAGGATTAGTAAGCGAACCAACAGAAGATGATAAAATATTTACAACACCATCTAGTCCGTCTTTTCTCCTAATGTCATTTCTTTCAATAATATCTTTTAAATAAGTTGTTTCAAATAAACCAGCCAAATATTCTCTTTTTTGCTTTTCATTTTCTTGCAAAACTACAGGCGGAAGTCCACCATACAAAATGTATTCTTTCCATGCTTGATTTTCATCAATTTTTTTTATAGAAACAAATTCTTTAAATGATAATGGATAGATTTTTATTTCAGTACTTCTACCTCTAAATTCAGTAATAATATCGCTTGATAAAAATCTAGAATTAGAACCAGTTACATAAACATCAAGATTAGGTTTTTTTAAAAAACTATTTAATACCTCTTCAAAGTTTTGAACTAATTGTATTTCATCTAAAAGCACATAATACATATCATCATCTTTAATTTTATCCATTACAAAATTAAATAACTTCATTGGACTTCTATACTCACTATTTTCAATTAAATCTAAATCTAATTTAATAATATGATTTTCTTTTATTCCATCATTAATTAAATAATTCTTAAAAATAGGGTCAAGTAAATAACTTTTTCCACATCTTTTTATTCCAGTAATTACTTTTATAAGTCTATTACCTCTAGATGAAATCAAATCATTTAAATATTGTTCTCTAATTATTTCTTTCATAACTATCCTCCTCATTGAAAATTACTGTCATTTTTGCCACTCTTTTTCAACAGAATATTAAAATATATTATATTAACTATATATTTATTATATTTTTTTCTTTATAATTTATAATATTTTTAAATAAAAAATCATAAGATAAACTTATATCTTATGATTTTCTAATAAATAATACATACTTTTAATGAACATCAACTACAATCTCATCATCAACACAATCTACATCAATAATGGATTCTTCTTTTATATCATTATTAATTAACAACTTTGCTATTTTAGTTTCTAATTCTTTATTTACAAGTCTTTTTAAAGGTCTTGCGCCATAATATTCATCATATCCATTATTAACAAAATATTCTCTTGAATTTTTTGTTAAATTAATTTTAATATTTAAATCAGAAAGTCTATTTTCTATTTCTAATATTATCTTATCTAGTATCTCAGATAATACTTCCTTATTAAGGCTATTAAATGTAATAACCTCATCAATTCTATTTATAAACTCAGGTCTAAAATATTTATGTAATTCATCAATAACTTTCATAGGTTCATTATTTAATATATGCTCACTTCCAATATTTGATGTCATAATTATAATTGTATTTTTAAAATCAACTGTTCTTCCATTAGAATCAGTAAGTCTACCATCATCTAATATTTGAAGAAGCAAATTAAGTACATCAGGATGAGCTTTTTCTATTTCATCAAAAAGTACAATGCTATAAGGATTTCTTCTAACAGCTTCTGTTAATTGTCCACCCTCATCATAACCAATATATCCTGGAGCAGCACCAATTAATCTTGATACTGAATACTTTTCCATATATTCAGACATATCAATTCTTATTAAATGATGTTCATCATCAAATAACTCATATGCCAAACTTCTTGCAACCTCAGTTTTACCTACACCAGTAGACCCTAAAAAGATAAATGAACCAATTGGTTTATTTGGATCCTTAATTCCACTTCTAGAACGAATTATCGCATCACTTACTAATTTTAGTGCATCCTTTTGACCCTTAACCCTCTTATTTAAATTTGTTTCTAAAGACAATACCTTTTCCTTTTCACTACTTACTAACTTAGAAATAGGAATATTTGTCCACTTACTAATTACATTAGCAATATCATCACTTGTTACAATATCACTAAGTAATTTCCTAGAATTATTATTACTATAATCAGATAATTTCTTCTCTAATTCAGGTATAACGCCATGTCGTAATTTAGCAGCAGTTTCTAAATCATACTTATTCTCTGCTATTTCTAACTCATATCTCTTTTTTTCAATTTCACTTTTTATCTTATTTATTTCCTGATTAATATTCTTTTCATTATTCCAAGAATCAGTTAAACATTTCTCCTCACTTTTTAAACTTACTAATTCATTATTAATCTCTTCCATTCTCTTTTTAGATAAAGCATCTTTTTCCTTCTTAATTGCTTCTTTTTCAATTTCTAATCTCATTATTTTTCTTGTTAACTCATCCAAACTAGTTGGAACACTATCCATTTGTACTCTAATAGTTGCACAAGCTTCATCTACTAAATCAATTGCTTTATCTGGTAAAAATCTATCAGTAATATATCTATTAGATAAAGTTGCAGCAGACACAAGTGCTCTATCTTGAATAGATACTCCATGATGTATTTCAAATCTTTCTTTTAAACCTCTAAGTATAGTAATTGTATCTTCAATACTAGGTTCAGAAACAATTATTCTTTGAAATCTTCTTTCCAAAGCACCATCTTTTTCAATATACTTTCTATATTCATTTAAAGTAGTCGCACCAATTACATGTATCTCACCCCTAGCAAGCATAGGTTTTAATATATTACCAGTATCCATCGCACCATCAACCGCACCAGTTCCTACAATAGTATGAATCTCATCAATAAACATAATGATATTACCTTCACTCTTTCTTACCTCATCAAGAACCTTCTTAAGTCTTTCCTCAAATTCACCCCTATACTTCGCACCTGCTATTAAAGATGCCATATCAAGTTCCCATATAACTTTATCCTTTAAAGAACTAGGTACATCCCCCTTAACAATCCTTCCGGCAAGACCCTCAACAATTGCAGTTTTACCAACACCAGGTTCTCCAATTAAAACAGGATTATTCTTAGTCTTACGAGATAAAATACGAGTAATACTTCTAACCTCATCATCCCTTCCAATAACAGGATCAACCTTTCTATTCTTAACCTCATCATTTATATTTCTACCATACTTTTCTAATACATTCTCTTCATCATTATTATACATAATCATCACCTCATGATTAATTATACTCACATTTTAGCACTTGTCAATAGAGAGTGCTAAAATATTGTTTTATTCTATTAAAAATCTCTTTCTCAAAAAGAGAAAAAGATGGGTTTACTAATTCCTATTGTTTAGTTCTTGGGTCATTTCACTTCCGTTTTAGAGTGCGACCCTACTTTATTTACTTTTAGACCTTTTTCAATTAACTGTGTCTAGATAAGACTAGTTGATTGAAGGAGGTCTTGCATTCTTTAATTCACTTGGTAATGAATTATATATTCCTGTTGCATCTGTATTTAAATAACTATACATTTCACTTTCTGGAAACCCTCCTGCATTTGTACTTGTACTATTCATAACATGATTTGTTATTACATCTGCAAATTCTAATACTAATCCACATGCTGTTTGTGATGATAAATTTAGTCCTTCACATGGTGTTGTATTTGCTATTCTTAGGGTATGTGTTCCTAAATTATTCAATAAGTCTACTTCATTTGTTTCTCCTACTTCAAATTCATATTCTCCACTTTGTACTGCTGCTACTATTTCTGACCATTCTTTTCCTTCTATTGAATATTGTTCTTTTGGACATCCTTCTTCTGAAGATGTTGCTGTTGCTTCATTTTTTGTTCCTTTACAAACTGTTAATCCTTCAAACTTTCCCTTTCCTTTTACTGTTACTTTTGCTGTGTTTCCATCAAATTTGATTGAACAGTTTTCGTAATCACTGCTACTTAGTTTTGCAACACTATCACATGTTATTGTTGCGTCTTCTTTACCTAGTATAGTATTTTGCATTTTTGTTTTTTCTGCTGTACTTGCTATCATTTTAACACTTGTTTCTAGTGTTGATTTTTTGGATGAGCTTATTACATCCATTATTTTAGGTACTGCTATAACAAGTATTATTGCTAATATTACTATTACTGCAAGTAACTCTACTAAAGTAAATGCTTTATTGTAAGATTTTTTCATTATCTCACCTCCCTTATCTTACACAAATATTATACCATACCCCCTCCCCCGTGTTTGTCAAGTGTTTTTTATAAATTTTTACATTTTTTTGTAAAAAAAATTTTATTTGCAAATAATTTTATCGTATTTTTTTATCAATTTTCCTTATATTATAAAGGAATATTATAAATATGTTGTATAAATTAATATGTAAATAATTGTAAAATAATAAAAAATGACTTATATTTCTATAAATCATTTGTTTTTAGTTCAAACATAATATCTCTTAGTTCTGTTGCTCTTTCGAAATCTAAGTTTTTTGCAGCTTCCATCATTTCTTTTTCTATTTTGTTTATCATTTCTTGTTTTTCTTTTTTGCTATATGTTTTTTTGTTTTCTTCTTTTTTATCTGTATCTACGTTGCTTATTAATTCTCTTATTTCTTTTGTTATTGTTTTTGGTATTATATTATTTTTTATGTTGTATTCATTTTGTATTGTCCTTCTTCTTTCTGTTTCTTTTATTGCTTTTTCCATTGATTCACTGATACCATCTGAATACATTATTACATGTCCATTTGCATTTCTAGCGCATCTTCCTATTGTTTGTATTAGACTTCTTTCACTTCTTAGAAAACCTTGCTTATCAGCGTCTAGTATTATTATTAAACTTACTTCTGGAATATCTATTCCTTCTCTTAGTAAATTTATTCCTACTAGAACATCGTATTTTCCTAGTCTTAAATCTCTAATTATTTTTGTTCTTTCTAGGGTTTTTATTTCATTATGAAGATATGCTACTTTTATATCTATGTTTTTTAGGTAATTTGTTAGTTCTTCGGACATTCTTATTGTTAGTGTTGTAATAAGTACTCTTTCATTTTGATTTATTCTATTATTTATTTCTTTGATTATATCATCTATTTGTCCTTTTGAACTTCTTATTTCTATAGTTGGATCTAGTAATCCTGTTGGTCTTATTATTTGTTCTGTGTATTTATTATTTACAAGATCTAATTCGTAATCTCCAGGTGTTGCTGAAATATATATTGCTTGGTTTATTTTACTTTCAAATTCATCAAATTTTAGTGGTCTATTATCTAGTGCACTTGGAAGACGAAATCCGTAGTCTACAAGTATTTGTTTCCTTGCTCTATCTCCATTATACATGCCTCTTACTTGAGGTAGTGTTACGTGTGATTCATCTACTACTAATAGGAAATCTTTTGGAAAGAAATCTATTAGTGTTGTAGGTGTTTCTCCTTCTTTTTTAAGAGCAATATGTCTTGAATAGTTTTCTATTCCTCTACAAAATCCTGTTTCCGAAAGTATTTCTAAATCGTAATTAGTTCTTTCTTCTAATCTTTGTGCTTCTAGTAATTTATTATTTTCTCTAAAGTATGACAATCTGTCATTTAATTCATTTTTTATTCTTTCTATACTTATTTTTATTTTATCTTCATCTGTAACAAAGTGAGATGCTGCAAATAATGTTATTGATTTTTTATTAGTAATTATAGCGCCTGTTAATGTGTCAAATTCACTTATTCTATCTATTTCATCATCAAATAATTCTATTCTTATTCCTTTTGTTTTTTCATTTACAGGTATTAATTCAATAACATCTCCTTTTACTCTAAAAGTACCTCTTTTAAGTTCAATATTATTTCTTTCATAAAGCATTTCTACTAATTTTTTAAGTATTACATCTCTATCTATTTTATCACCTATATTTAATGTAAGTGTATGTTTTTTATATTCATCTACTTCTCCAATACCATAAATACATGATACACTTGCAACAACTATTACATCTTTATTATTTATAAGTGCCGCAGTAGCACTATGTCTTAGCTCATCTATTTCATCATTTATTGATGCATCTTTTTCTATAAATGTATCTGTACTTGGTACATATGCTTCTGGTTGATAATAGTCATAATATGAAACAAAATACTCTACATGATTATTTGGAAATAGTTCTTTAAATTCAGAATATAATTGTCCAGCAAGTGTTTTATTATGTGCGAGTATAAGTGTTGGTTTATTAACTTCTTTTATAACATTTGCTATGGTAAAAGTTTTACCTGTACCAGTCGCACCAAGTAATACTTGACTTTTTTTACCACTATTTATACCATCTACTAGTTCTTTTATAGCATGTGGTTGATCTCCACTTGGTTTATACTTTGATATAAGTTCAAACATATTTCCTCCTTAAGTTTTTAAAATAATTAATAAGTTCTTACTACTTTTCTATATGTATTACAATTTATTTCTTCTTTATAAATTATATTTAGTTTATCATTATCTTCTTGTTCTTTAGTAAAATTTATTTCTTTTTCTAATATATATTTTTTACCAGAATGTATTAATGAATTATCATTAAATTGAAATGTTTTTACTATTTTTTCTTCATATAATTTATTTTCTTCAAAATAATATTTATTTTCTATATTTTCATTAAATTCAAATATTATATAGTAATTATCTTTATATTCATTTTTTATATCTTTTTCTTTAATATTTATGTTATTAAATATTTCTAATGTATCATCTTTATCTAAAAGATAACATATATCATCTTTTTTAAGTATTACTTTATCTATATTTTCTTTATTTTCTATAATAAATTTATAGTCATTTATTTCATTAAATTTAAGTAATTTATTATTACATCCAGTTATAAGTAATAATAATATAATAAAACATATTTTTTTCATTTTTAAACCTACTTTCTTAAGTCACTAAATAACACTATTAATGGTAGTATTTCTAATCTACCAAAAAGCATTCCTATACTTAATATTATTTTTGAAAAATCACTAAATACTGAGAAATTAGTTATATCAAAGCATAATCCAACATTTCCATATGTAGTAAATACTGCATTTATTGTTTGTTCAAATGTAAAATTGTCTATACTTACAAGTAATATAATTATTATTAATATAAGTACATACATAAACATATATGATATTGTTGAATTTAATGTATCATCATCTACTCTTTTTCCTTCATATTTAATAACATGTACACTATTTGGATGTATTGCTTTTAAAAAGTCTTTTTTTATTATTTTTAAACATAATAATAATCTAGTAATTTTAAATCCTCCACATGTACTTCCTGCACATGCGCTTATTAATGTTATGCAAATAAGTATTATTCTTGAAAAAGTTGGATATATATTTATATCTCCAATACTAAATCCTGTACTTGATATTATTGATGTTACATGGAATGTATTAAATATAAGCATATCATTTATATTGTTAAATAATTTATATGTATTTAATGATATTAATATTATTGTAGAGATTACTATTAATATATAAAATCTTAGTTCTTCGCTTTTTAATGCTGTTTTTATTTTTTTCATAAGTATTAAGAAATATATATTAAAATTTACTCCAAAAAGAAACATAAATATTGCTATAATATTTTTTGAATATATTGAATAACTTTGTATACTTGAATTTAATACAGAAAAACCACCTGTTCCTGCTGTACTTAAAGATATTAAAATACTATCAAATATATTCATTTTACCTATTATTAATAGTATAAATTCAAGTAGTGTAAGTCCAATATAAATTCCATATAAGTATAAAAGTGTCTTTTTTATACTTGGCACTAATTTAGATACAGTAGGCCCTGCCATCTCTGCTTTTAATAAATACATTGATTTATCAGTTTTAGAAAGAGGTATTACTGCCATAACGAATGCTAAAACACCCATTCCACCTACATAATGTGTAAAGCATCTATAAAATAATATACTTTTATCTAGGGATTCTATATCTTTAAATATTGTTGCTCCTGTTGTAGTAAGTCCTGATACTGCTTCAAAAATTGCTGAAGATAATGTTATATTTAAACCAAGATAATAAGGTAGTGCACTTATAATACTTATTATAATCCATGCTAGTGCAACTATAATAAATCCATCTTTTGCATATATATTTTTTTCTTTTTCCTCAAGTTTTATTTGATTTAATAATAGTCCAATAATTAATGTACATATCATTGGCACTAAAAATATATATATATTTTCTTTATATATAATACTTACTAATAAAGGTATAAGTAAAAGAAATGAATATCCAATAAGTACTTTACTTAATATTTTATATATAATTTTATTTTTCATAATTACTCCAATATATCATTAATATTTTTAACACTATCTGTGCCATCTATTATTACAATTGTATCTTTTAGTTTTATTTCCTCATCTCCATTTGGAGTATAAATATTTTTACCTCTTAATATTGATACTATTAATATATTTTCTTTTAACTTCATATCTTTTATTTTAGTATCTAAACATTTAAAATCTTCTTTTACATTAAATTCTATCATTTCAAATTTATCATCTTCAAATTTATATACTGCTTCACAACTACTTTGTTTTTTATTTTGCATTGCTCTTACATATTTTATTATATGATTTGCAGCAATTCTATGTGGTGTTATAACTGTATCAATTTTAGCCATATCAACTATACCATCTAAATCTATATGATTTACTTTAGTAATAATTCTTGGAACTCCTCTTTTAGATGCAAACATTGAATATACTATATTTTCTTCATCAATACTTGTAAATGATATAAATGCATCCACATCATCTATACCCTCTTCAAATAATACATTTTGCATAGAAGCATCTGCATTTATAATTAATGCATTAGGTAATATTTCACTTAAATATTTACATCTTTCTTCATTTATTTCTATTATTTTTACTTGCATTTTTAAATCCAATAAATTCTTAGCAAGATAAATAGATGTATTCGCACCACCACATATAATAACTTTTTTAGTAGATTCTTCTATTAATGAAGCATAATCTAGAAAATCTTTTATTTCAGTTAAAGTACCTACTATATGTATTTTATCATTAACAAGTAGTTTACTTGAACCTTTTGGTATTATCATTTTACCATTTCTATCTATTAAACATATAATTATTTTGTTACTACATTTTTTTAATAAATTTGTTAATGTTAATCCCTTTAATTTACTATTTTCTTTTATTTTTAAAGAAACCATATTTATTTTACCTTTAAAAAATGTAGTACTTTCTAATACACTTGGAATACTTAATGCACTTGTTACTTGATAAGCAGTTAATAACTCTGGATTAATTATCATAGATAATCCTAAGTCATCTTTTAATATACCAAGCATATTAGAATACTCTACTCCTCTTACTCTTGCAATAGTATTTTTAACACCTAACTTTTTAGAAAGAAGAGCACACATTATATTTAATTCATCCTTATCCATAACAGAAATAACTAAATCAGCATTCTTTACACCAGCTTCTATTAATGTATTTGGATCAATTCCACTTCCCTCTACATAGTTTACATCAACATTATTTATTAAATCTCTTGTAGTAGAATAATCAATATCTACAACTGTTATTTCATTATTTTCCTTAACTAATTTTCTAGTTAAATATTCTCCTAATTTTCCAATTCCTATAATAATAATTTTCATATATATACACCTATTTAATTTTATCACTTTAATACAAAGTAAACAAGAAAAAAGTGTATTTCTACACTATATATTTTCTAAATTAAATATTTTTTTATATTTATCACATTTTATCATATTTTCTCTATCTATTAATAAAACATCTAAATTTTTAGATACAGCAACATCTAAATTATCTATAGAATCATCTATAAAAAGTGCTTCACCTTTTTTTATTTTATATTCTTCTATTGGATAGTTAAAAAATAAACCTTCTTTTTTTATTGTACCATAATGACTTGATATATATATTTTATCAAAATATTTATATATTTTTCTTTCTTTTAATATTCTATCTATACTAGGGAAATTATCTGTAAGTAAAATAAGTGTATATTTTTTAGAAAGAGATTCTAATTCATTTTTTATATTATCATAAAATGTATATTTATCTTGTTTATATACAAAATTATATGCGATACTGTGCGCTAAATCGATTGTATAATTAGGATACACTTCTTGCAAAACAGACGAATAAAAGTCATAAAAATTAGAATATTCCTCTTCTTCATTATTCATTTGTCTTTCAATTATATCATGATATTTAACAAAAGCATTTTTAAGTACATGTTCATCTATAAGTGACATATCTATTAATTCTTTAAACTTAGGAGGAATAAGATAATTACCTGTTGTAGGTTTTGCAAGAACATATCCAAAATCTAAAATTATATATTTATATTTCATAAAACACCCTAAAATATTCCTTCTATATTACCAAATTCATCTATATTAATATTTTCATATGCAGGAGTTTTAGGAAGTCCTGGCATAGTCATAATATTTCCTGCAATAACTACTATAAATCCAGCACCTGACTTTAAAATTATATCTCTAATTGTAATATTATAAGAATTATTACATTCTAAATTTTTAGGATCATCTGAAAAAGAATACTGTGTTTTTGCTATACATATTGGTAAATTAGAATACCCTAAATCATTTATTTTATCTATTTTCTTTTTAGCAGAATCTAATATAATTACATCATTCGCACCATATATATTTGTTGCTACTTTTTTTATTTTATCAACAATACTATCTTCTAAATTATAAATATATTTAAAGTTATTTTCTCTATTACACAACTCAACTATTTTATTTGCAATATCTACTGCACCTTCTTTTCCCTTAGTATATCCATCAATAACACTAAAAGGAATATCTTTTTCTTTTAACTTAATTCTTAAATATTCTATTTCATTAGCAGTATCTTCATTATATTTATTAAGTGCTACAATTACATTTAAACCAAATTTATTTTTAATATTATCAATATGTCTATATAAATTACTCAAGCCTCTTTCTATACCAAGAATACTTTCTTTCTTTATATCTTCTTTATTTATTCCACCATGATACTTAAGAGATTTAATTGTTGCTACTAAAACTACTAAATCAGGGTGTTTATTTATATGTCTACACTTAATATCTAAAAACTTTTCCGCACCTAAATCAGCTCCAAAACCAGCCTCTGTTATAACATAATCAGATAATTTTAAAGATAAATTTGTTGCAATAACACTATTACAACCATGAGCAATATTTGCAAAAGGACCACCATGAATTATAGCAGGAGTGTGAGATAAAGTTTGTACTAAATTAGGTTTTATTGCATCTTTTAATAAAACAGTTAAAGCACCCTCTATCTTTAAATCCCTTGCATAAATAGGCAAATCATCACCATTAAATCCAATTAATATATTACCAAGTCTATTCCTTAAATCAATAATATCTTTTGATAAACAAAGAATTGCCATTATTTCTGACGCTACAGAAATATCAAAACCATCTAATCTTGAAACACTCTTCTCATCACATAAACCAGTATTAACACACCTTAATTGCCTATCATTTAAATCAACACATCTTTTCCAAACAACCTCTTTTATATTAAGCTCATTACCAAAATATATATGATTATCAATAGCACTTGATAACAAATTATTAGCAGAAGTTATTGCATGAATATCTCCCGTAAAATGCAAATTAATATCCTCCATAGGCGCAACCTGAAGCATACCACCGCCAGTCGCACCACCCTTAATTCCAAAAACAGGACCAAGAGAAGGTTCACGAAGCGCTAAAGAAGCATTTTTACCAATATACCTAAGAGAATCAGCAATAGCAATAGACATAGTAGTCTTACCCTCACCAAGAGGAGTAGGACTTATAGCAGTAACAAGAATTAACTTACCATCAGCATTACCCCTATTCCTAACATACACATCATTACTTATCTTAGCCTTATACTTACCATAAACCTCCAAATCATCCTCACCAATATTCAACCTACTAGCAACAACCCTAATATCCTCCAACCTAGTATTTCTTGCAATCTCTATATCAGTCACAGTATCACCTCAAACTAATTTTATCACAACTACATACAAAAAAAGAATAGAATTTTAACTATTCTTTGTATTTTATAATCTATCGCATTTTATGTTTTACAATTACTTTACATAGCTTTACATTATTTTACGGAGCTAGTCG
>CAZKUP010000031.1:0-11336 GCA_964555985.1 uncultured Clostridium sp.
GTGAGAATAATAACATGTCATTTATATAATATCAGTAAAATTGTTCATAAGAGATTAATTTTTTATAAAGTAATAAAAGAATGGAAAGGAGAAAACACATGAATAATAATGAATATACTTTGCTTGATAAAATATTAGTAATATTAATATTTGCTTCAACATTATTTGCATTAGGAACAGAACTATATTTTATATTTGTTTTTGATGGCATGCCAATGATATTTTCTGAATTAAAACCATTTCAACAAAAATTATTTTATGGGATTTTTGTAAATTTATTTATAATGGCAGCATCATTTATTATAGCAATTATAATAAGTGAAAAGAGTGAAGATAGTTCATTTAAAAACTATGTTTTTGTAAGAAAAGAAGATTATAAGGCACTTCAAGAACATTCATTAGAACAAGAATATGAAAATATGAAACAAGATGTTGAGATAAATGCTTTAAAGGTTAGATTATCATCAATAAAATTAAGGTTAAAAATACTAAAAAAAATATTCAAACATAAAAAGAGATAATAAAGATTTTTAAATTACAAATATTACCTTATCTAAGTTAATTATCTATGTTGGTTGAAAAAAATAAATAATTATATTGCTATTAATTCAATTAATTGGTAAAATATTAATAGAAATTGATATTTAATTATTAATTTCTCAATAAGTGAGAAAAAAGTTTGAAATAACTTAACCACCTGCACCATTGGGAAATCTGTCCGAACTTTTTAAGTTCGATTTTTATATACCTTATAAAAAAGTTGTTCCAGTGTAGTGGAATAACTTTACAAAAATTAAATATAATAGTATAATGTAGATGAGGTGATTTTTAATGCTAATTAGAGAAAAATATTTATCAAAAATTAGAAGTTTTTATCATACCGAATCATTAATAAAAATTATATATGGAATGAGAAGAAGCGGCAAATCTGTTATTTTAAATCAAATAATGGATGAAATTATTAAATGTGGTATTGATAAAGATAATGTAATTTATATCAATTTTGAATCTTTAAAATATGATTTTATAAAAAATGCTAAAGATTTATATAATTATATTGAGTCTTTAAAAATTAATAATAATAAATATTATGTTTTTTTAGATGAAATACAAAAGGTAGAAGAATTTGAAAAAGGCATTAATTCGCTTAGAATTACAAATGATTATAGTATTTTTATTACAGGCTCAAATAGTAGGATGACTCTACTTGAGCTATCAACTGATTTATCTGGTAGATATGTTAGTTTCAGAATTAATCCACTATCATTTAAAGAAATTGTTCAATTAACAAACACTAAAGAAAAAGATTATGAAAAATTGTTATTTGATATCTTTAAATGGGGCGGCCTTCCGCAAAGATTTTTGTTTAAAAATGATGTTGATAAAATAAATTATTTATCTAGTGTATATGATTCAATAATTTTAAAAGATATCGTAGAAAGACTTGGAATTAAAGATATAGCATCTTTTAATAAAGTTTTACAATATATTTTAGATACTGAATCCAGAGAGTTTTCACGAGATAATGTAATAGAATATCTTAAAAAAGAATATCACGAAATAGCTAATGATACTTTATATAATTATTTAGAAGCTTTTTCTACAACATTTATTATGAATAAAGTTTATAGATATGATATTCATGGAAAGAACATCTTAAAAACTTTAAATAAATATTATGCAAATGATTTAGGTATTAAACAAATTAAAACAAATAATGAAAATATTAATTATTCAGTAGCATTAGAAAATATAGTATACAATGATCTTATTGGAAAAGATTATAAAGTTTTCATTGGTAAAACAAAAAAAGGCGAAATTGATTTTATTGCATCAAAAAATAATAAATTTAAATATATTCAGGTTTGTTTAGATTTAACTGATGAAAATACTAGAATTAGGGAATTTAGTGCTTTTGATGATATAGAAAATGAAGAAAAATATATTATTTCTCTAACAGAGAAAGATTATTCAAATGATAACGTTAAACAAATTAATATTTTTGATTTTTTAATGAATGATGACTTTTAATTTTTTATGAAAATTGTTACAATATTTGTAGTGATTGATAATTGTATATCAATTCGTTATAAATGTGTAAAAGTTGCAGATTACTACGAGACTCGCACCAGATTGATAGAAAACTCGAATTTTTAAATTAAATTGGAATTGTTTTTTTGGCATTGCTAATAAATTATATTAATATTAGTATGTAAGCATGATACTTGCATAAAATAAAAAGGAAATTGCCGAGTTGAGCACTTGCTTGTATTTATGATAAAGCACTTAATCTATGCTAGATTGAGTGCTTTTTATATACTTTACTAAAGTAAAAGCAAAGATATTAGTAAGAAAATAATGATGATTAAAGAAGAAATAAAATCTTTCTTATGCAAAAATGATAAATAAAAAACTAAAAATTACAATAAAATGAAACGAAAATTATTTGAAATCAAAACGAAAAATAATAGAAAATTCATGATATAATATAATTAGATAGAAAATAACAATTTGAAAGTGAGATATAATATGAAAAAAACTATATTAAATCCTATTAGTATGTTTTTAATAGGTCTTATATTGGGTGTTATTAGTAGATTGTTAGATATACATACTTCAAATCTTGGTAATATATTTTCACAGATGCCTATATGGATATTATTTGGTGTTTTAATTTCCATACATAGTAAAACAGAAAAAGAAAGCGATGTTAAATATATTTCCGTTTTGCATTGGAATGTTAATCACTTATTATTTTGTAGCATTTATAACAAAAGGTGTTTATAATAATATTTTTATTTTAGCATGGACTTTATTTGCTTTTTGTACTCCAATACTTGCATATTTTACATGGAAGACTAAAGAAAATGGTTTTTTTCCTAAAATAATAAGTGTTGGTATTATATTAGTATCTATCACATCATCAATAGTTTTATTTGATAGATTAAGATTTTAATTTTATAATAAATGGCATTATGATATATTATTTATTTTTTAAAAAGATAGAAAGAGAAATTAAAATTTATAGATATGTTAAATATCTTTGACAAACTTCCAAAAGACTTCGCTAGATTTGTTTATAAATATTAATTTATAATTGTATGTGAAAGGAGATAGTGTATGAAATTAGGTGAAAAAATATTAGAATTAAGAAAAAAGAATGGGTTTTCACAAGAACAATTAGGTGAAAAAATTAATGTAACAAGACAAACTATATCAAATTGGGAATTAGCAGAAACATCCCCTAATCCAGAACAATTAAAATTATTATCAAAAGTATTAAATGTTAGTATTGATGAATTGCTGGATAATGATATACAATCTGCTTTAGTAGAAAAAGTTAGTAATACTGAAAAATTAGCTGGATTAATTTTAAGAATTTTAAAATGGCTGGGAATAATTTTTATGATTTTTTTAATTATTGATTTTGTAGCGCTTTTATTATTTACTTATATAAAAATTAATAAAGGTAGTGTTGATGTTAATAAGATAGAGGAAGTGGAACTTCAATGCTCAAAAGATGATATTGATTATATTATAACTGTTGGTAGTGATGGATACTTTAATTGTTCAAATTGTTCAAAAGAACTATATAAAGAATTAAAAGATAATTATATTGATTTTGGTGATATAGAAAAAACTTCAAATAATGTGATTGAATATTTTAAAAAAAATAATGGTTTATGTGAATAAAATAAAATTTATAGTTTAATATAATATTTCTAAAAAAATTATTAATTTGTTGTAATCCAACCTTTAGTTCGTGTTAAAAAATAAGTAATTATTATATCATATAAGTATGAAAGGAGAAAAAACTATATGGATCAAATTAAAATTGGTAAGTTTATTCAAGAACGAAGAAAAAAGAAAGGTATAACTCAAAGTGAATTAGCTGAAAAATTATATGTTACTGATAGGGCAGTTTCTAAATGGGAGAATGGAGTTTGTATACCAGATGCTTCAAATATCGTTGAATTATGTAAATTATTAGATATAACAATTAATGATTTATATAGTGGGAAAATAGTTGATATGAAGGATAATGAAAAAATATTAGAAAAGAATTTATTAGAAATGGCAAAAGCTAAAGAAGAAAAAGATAAGCAATTACTATCTTTAGAGTGGGTAATAGGTTATATATCTTCAATAACATTTATTATATTAGTCTTTATTGCCTCTTATGTTGAAATGTATTTATGGAGTAAAACATTATTAATTATATTAGGAATAATTATATTTGTATTTGGTATGTATAATTGTTTAAAAATTGAACAAACAGCTGGATATTATAAATGTTCTAATTGTAATCATGAATATATTCCTACATATAATAGTGTGTTTTTTTCAATACATTTTGGAAGAACAAGATATATGAAATGTCCTAAATGTAATGAAAGAAATTGGCAAAAGAAAATTATAAAAAAACAATAACTTTTAGAGTATGAAAAATACTCTTTTTTTAAGTAATAAATATTATGTTAATAAAACAGGAAACATTTCCACAAATAATAGGTAGTATAAAAATAAGATATATAAAGTATTTTATTGTAAATTTAGTAAAAATTAGTATTGAATAATAAAACTTTTAAGTAAAATTAATAAGTGTATTTGAAATATAATTATTTTAATATATAATATAATTGGTGATTTTATGGAAAAGTTAATTATGATTAAGTATGGAGAAATGACTACTAAAAAAGATAATTTAAGAGTATTTATAGATAAATTATATAATAATATATCTAATAAGTTAAAAGACTTTGATGTAGTTATAACAAAAAATAAAGTTAGAATGTTTATTGATATTAAAGAAATTGATGAAAATATTATAATAGATAAATTAAAAGAAGTATTTGGTATTCATTCTATAGTAGTATGTTATAAGCTTGAAAAAAATGTTAATAATATTTGTGATGAGAGTATTAATTTATTAAGAAAATATAATTTTAGTACATTTAAAGTAGAAACTAATAGAGCAGATAAGAGTTTTTTATATAATTCACTTGAAACAAGTAGAATAGTAGGCTCAAAAATACTTAAAAATATTCCTAATATAAAGGTAGATGTTCACAATCCAGATATATTATTACATGTTGAAATTAGGGTAGATAATACATATATTTATGTTAATGAAATAAAAGGTCTTGGTGGTTATCCAACTGGAATTCAGGGAAAAGGATTATTAATGTTATCTGGTGGAATAGATTCTCCTGTTGCAGGTTTTCTTGCTAATAAAAGAGGAATTGATATAGATTGTATTTATTATGATTCACCTCCACATACTAGTATTGAAGCTAGAAATAAGGTTATTACTTTAGCTAAGAAATTAACTAAGTATGGAAGTAATATTACTTTATATGTTGTGCCATTTACTAAATTGCAAGAAGAAATATATAAGAATATTGATTCTACATATATGATTACTATTATGAGAAGAATGATGTATAGAATAGCTGAAAAGGTATCTAAAAATATTAAATCTAAAGTAATTATAAATGGAGAATCTATTGGACAAGTTGCAAGTCAAACACTTACTAGTATGTATGCTATTAATAATGTAACAAATATGCCTGTTATAAGACCAGTTGCGTGCCTTGATAAATTAGAAATAATAGATATTGCAAAAAAAATAGATACATATGAAACAAGTATTATTCCATTTGAAGATTGTTGTACAATATTTGTACCAAAGCATCCAGTAATAAATCCTAATTTAGATAAATGTATTGAGTATGAAAAATTAATTGATTATGAACTTCTTATTGAAGATGCAATAAATAATATAGAAAAAATAAATGTAAAAACTTATGAAATAATAAAAAATGATTTATTATAAAATAATGTATAAAATAAAAAATATTTCACATTCTATTATTGTAGGAGGTGAAATAATGCCACGTAAGAATACACAATCAACAAATACTAATTATGCAAGACAAGCTATGGATCAAATGAAATACGAAATCGCTAATGAATTTGGTGTTAATTTAGGTCCTGATGCTACTGCTAGAAGTAATGGTTCTGTTGGTGGAGAAATGACTAAAAGATTAGTTGAAATGGGAAAAGGTTTAAAAAATAGTAATTTTAACTAATTTATAAAATATAGGCTATTGATTTCATCGATAGTCTTTTTTACTTTTTTACTTTAAATTTTATCATTTTTGTTATATAATTACACATGAGGAGTGATTATAGTGAAAATTTTATCAGTAAATGTAGGTAGTTCATCATTAAAATTTCAAATGTATGAAATGCCAGAAGAAAAAGTATTAATATCAGGAGTATTTGAAAGAATTGGTATTGATAATAGTTTTTATACAATTAAGTTAAATGGAGAAAAAATTAGAAAGGAAGTAGAACTTGTTAATCATTCAGTTGCAGTAGGGTTTTTAACTAAGGAATTACTTGAAAATAATATAGTTGAAACTCTTGATGAGATTAAGGGCGTTGGACATAGAATAGTTCAAGGTGCAGATAAGTTTGATAGAACAGTTGTGATTGATGATAAAGTACTTGAGGTAATAAGTGATTTAAGTCCTTTAGCGCCACTTCATAACCCACCAGCAATTGTTGGTGTTAAGGCATTTAGAGAATTTATGCCAAATGCTGTTCATACAGCTGTATTTGATACAGCATTTCATCAAACTATGCCAGAAGAAGCTTATTTATATGCTCTTCCATATGAATGGTATACAGATTATGCAGTAAGAAGATATGGAGCACATGGTACAAGTCATAAATTTGTGTCAATGCGTGCTAATGAAATATTAGGAAGAAATGATACTAAAGTTGTAGTGTGTCATTTAGGTAATGGTGGAAGTGTAAGTGCTGTTTTAAATGGCAAATGTATTGATACATCTATGGGATTCACACCAAATGCTGGAGTTGTAATGGGAACTAGATGTGGAGATATTGATGCTAGTATATTGCCTTATATAATGAAAGTAACTGGAATGAATGCTGAAGAAGTTGATACAGCAATTAATAAAAAGAGTGGACTTTTAGGTATAACAGGAATTAGTAGTGATTCAAGAGATGTTGAAGAAGGTGCTAATGAAGGAAATAAAAGATGTATTTTAGCACAAAAGTTATATGCAAGAAGAGTTATAGAATATATTGCTAAATATTATTGCATATTAGGTGGTATTGACATGATTTGCTTTACTGCTGGTATTGGAGAAAATTCTTGTATAACAAGAAAACATATTATAGATGGATTAAGTGTCTATGGTATTAAATTAGATGAAGAAGCTAATAATAATCGTGGCAAAGAAATAATGATATCTACTAAAGATTCAGCTATTCCATGTTATGTAATTCCAACTAATGAAGAATTAATGATAGCAAGAGATACTTATAACTTATCAATGGATAAATAGTATGTATAAAGAAATATATAAATTAATAAAGAAATATGATAGTATTGCTATTGCAAGACATGTTGGAGCAGATATTGATGCACTAGGTTCTCAAATAGGACTAAAAGAAGTAATAAAAAATACTTTTCCAAATAAAAATGTATATGCTATAGGGGCATACTCATCTAGATTTAAGTTTGTAGGTAATTTAGATAAAGAAGATGATATTGATTTTGATAATACATTATTAATTGTTTTAGATACACCAAAAGTATCAAGAATTGATATAGATGATTTATCAAAATATAAACAAAGAATAAAAATAGATCATCATCCATTTGAAGAAGAGTTTTGTAATATAGAATTAATAGATGATACTAAATCAAGTGTATGTGAAATGATTGTTGATTTGTGTTTAAATACTAAACTTAAATTAAATAAATCATCAGCAGAAAAACTATATATGGGTATAATATCTGATACAAATAGATTTTTATACCCATCAACAAGTAGTAATACTTTCGTTTTAGCAGCTAAATTAATTAGTGATTATGAAATTTATCCACCTGAATTATATGAGAAAATGTATTTAAGAAATATTGATGAAATAAGATTTATTGGATATGTATTTCAAAATATTAAAATAACTAAAAATAGAGTCGGTTATATTAAAATTACAGATGATATTCAAAAAGAGTTTAAAATGGATCCAGCAAGTACTGGAAATATGATAGGAGAGTTATCATATGTAGATGAACTTATTTCATGGATTACATTTTCAGAAGACAAGAAACAAAATATGGTAAGAGTATCAATTCGTTCAAGAGGACCTGCTATAAATACCCTTGCAATGCAATATAATGGTGGTGGACATAAACTTGCAAGTGGTATAAGACTTCCTAATTTTGATTTATCTGATGAGATAATAGAAAGATTAGATGAATTATGTGAAGAATATTTAAAAAAGCAATGATTTGCTTTTTTTTCTATTATTTGATACAATACTTTTGTGGTGATGTTATGAAGATTACAAGTGTTGAATTAGATATATCTGCGGTAAGACAAAGTCAGTACCCAGAAAATAATTTACCTGAGTTTTTAATTGTAGGTAGAAGTAATGTAGGAAAAAGTAGTTTTGTTAATACTATGATAAATAGAAAAAATTTTGCAAGAACTTCTAGTAAACCAGGAAAAACTCAAACATTAAATTTCTATAAAATAAATAAAGACTTTTATTTTGTTGATGTTCCTGGATATGGATATGCAATTACTGATAAAAAAACACAATTAAAGTTTGGTAAAATGATAGAAGATTATGTTGCAAATAGAGAGTATTTAAAAGAAGTATTTATGCTTATTGATTTTAGACATAAACCTACTGAAGATGATATTTTAATGTATAAATATTTAAAATATTATAATTTAAAAGTAACTATAGTTGCAACAAAAATAGATAAAATATCTTTTGGACAAAGAGAAAAATATAAAAATATAATTTTAAAAACATTAGAATTACAAGAAAATGATAATTTAATATTATTCTCATCCGTTACTAAAGATGGTAAAAAAGATGTATATCAAACAATAGAAAAATATTTAGATTTTATAGATGTTGATTAAAAAAAAGACCAAGTGGTCTTTTTATATTGTTAAATGCGCGATTAAATAACCCGCTAAAACTCCAACTATAAGTGTTATCATAATTATTAAATAAACTGCACCTATAGTAACAGTTTTATCATTTTTTTTCTTAACTGCCATACATCCTCCTATCATATTAAGTATATCATTTAATAAATTATTGTCAAATAAAAATTTAAATCATATTATAATATATGAAGATAGATTATATAAATAATGATGAATATATTGTATATGTAAATAAATTATATTATATATTTGATAAAAATAATATTGATAATATTTTAAAAAAGATATTAAAACGTTTAAAAAAAATATATGATATACAAATTTATTCTACATTTAATGTTGAATGTTATATAGATGATAATTATGGAATAGTTCTTGAAATAAAAAGAGAATATGATCCATTTAATTTATATAGTAAAAAAACAGATTTAAATATAAATTATAATTATACTATGTTCTTATATGAAGTAGATGATTATTTTATAAATAGTAATAATAAATATATTTATAATAATAAAATATATATAGATAATTATAAATGTGAGCATGTATTAAATATTATATATAAGGATATAAATAGTATTAAGATGTAAAAATATTATTACATTTTATTCGATGATGAGGGGGTTAGTGTATTGACAAAATTTTAAAATGGTATATAATAAACTCCAAAGGAGTGATATGATGAAAAATAATATAAGCGAGTTACAGAAATATAAAGAGTTTAGAAGAGTATTCGAAATATTCAAAGGTGCTCCATTTTATGAAGCATGGAAAGAGGAGGAATTTCGTGAGGAATTTGAGTATTTAAAAAAGTGTGGCGAGATATTTGGTTTCTATACAAATACTGGAGATGTTGCTGGATTAGTAAGTTTAATTTATGGAGCAAAAGATTCTCATCCAGTTAAATTTTTAGAGCCTAAAAAAGTAATGTATTTATCTGATATAGCAGTTTTACCTAAATATAGAGGAAATGGATATGCTAAAGAATTAGCAAAATTTGCTATCGATTATACTGAATGGTTAAGGTTTTATAATGAAATGTATTTAAGAACTAATTTAGAGGGTTCAATGTCTGAAAGGATATTTATGAATTATGGATTTGAAGTTATGAAAAAGGATGGAATTGTAATAACGGAAGAAGTTTCATTTGAAAGAACAAATCCTGAAATTAGCAAAACCGATGTTAGAAAGTTTTTATCAAAAAGGTTGAGATAATGAATTTTACAAATTTAAGAAATTTAATAGAAATAAATACTGTATGTGATAAAGAGAATAATAAAATAATAGATTATATAGCAAATGTTTTAAGTAATAAAGGATTTATAAATGAATTTGTTATTTCAAAAGATAATAAAAAATGTTTAATATCAAAAAGTAGTGATGAATGTAATTTATGTTTCTTTGGACATAGTGATACAGTTAGTTTTGATAATAATTGGACTAAAGAGCCACTTTCTTTAACCATAGATTTTGATAATTTATATGGACGGGGAGTTTGTGATATGAAGGGTGGCATTGCAGCATTTTTAGATGCAATTAATAATACTAATATTTTTAATTTAAAAAAGGGTATTATGGTAGTTATAACTTATGATGAAGAAATAGGATTTAATGGAATTAATCTTTTAATTAATAATGATAAAATAAAAGATATTCCTAATAATATAATTATTTGTGAACCAACAGATTCAGTGCCTATAATTGCATGTAAAGGATGTATTGAATATAGAGTAGAATTTAAAGGTATTTCTACACATTCATCTAATATTCCAAATGGAGTAAATGCAATTAATGTTGCAAATACTTTTATAAATGAATTTTATAATGAAATAAAAAAAGATATAAATAATATTTATGATATTAGTTATACTACTATGAATATTTCTACAATAAATGGAGGAACATCTATTAATATTGTACCTGATTATTGTAGTATTACATTTGATTTTAGAACAATTTTAAATAGTCATAATAGTTTAATTAATAATAAAATTATAGAATTATGTAATAAATATAATTGTAAATATAATAAAATAACTGATGTATTACCAAGTATTAATAATAGTGAAGATATAAAATTTATTGAGAAAATAACTAATAAAAAAAGTATAGGTTATAATTATGTTACAGAAGGAAATTTTATTAATAAAAGTAATATGGTAATACTAGGACCTGGTCCAGTAACTGCTCATGAGGTAGATGAATATATAAGTATTAATTCATATAAAAATATAGTTGATATATATGAAAAAATAATAGATAAATATTGTAAAGGAGTCTAACTATTAAAAGTCAATAGTAAAATTGAAATTTTTGATAGTTTCT
>CAZKUP010000032.1:0-11279 GCA_964555985.1 uncultured Clostridium sp.
TAGAAATATAAGTCTTTTTTTTTAAACATATATAGTTATTTGTTGAACATATGTTTTTCTTATGATTAATTGGTAAAAATTTCTTGTTAAATATTTCATTTTTTAATAGACAAAAGTTATAAAATATGTATAATAAGTGTTGTTTCTGGGAGGGTGCGAATTATGGTTAAAACAAATTTACCAGTTATAATACTTAAAGATGCAGTTTTGTTACCGTATTGTGAACTTAGATTAGATTTAAGTAGTAGTTTTGATAAGCACATACTAGAACTATCTGAAAAAAATCATGATTCTCATATTTTGATTGTGAATCAGTTAAATCCTATAGAAGAAAATATTGAATTAAATAATCTTCCTAAAGTGGGAACAGTTGCGATTGTTAAGATGAAGATGCAAATAGGAAGAAGTACTAGAATTGTATTAGAAGGAGTTAATAGGGTTAATATCTTAGAATATAATGATTATATGGGTGAAAAGGATGTACTTAATGCTGTAATAACATCTACTACTCAGTTTGCTATGTCTCCTATGGATGAGAAGGCATTGGTAAGGAAATTGTTAAGAAGGGTTGAGTCTTATATTTCTAAGGTTCCTAATATTAGTAATAGTGTTTTAGCAGAAATAAATGATGTTTATAGTATTTCAAAAGTAAGTGATATTGTAGCTAATTTTCTTCCTTTGGAATTTGATAGGAAGTGTGAATATTTACAAACTATAAATCCTTATAAAAGAGTTATTATGCTTTTTGAGGATATTAAGACTGAAGAAGAGATAATTGAATTAGATAAGAAAATAGATATTAAGTTAAAAAAGGTATTAGATGATAGTCAAAAAGAGTTTATTTTAAGGGAAAAAATTAGACTTATAAGAGAAGAATTGGGAGATGTGAATCTTAAGGATAATGATGTTAATATTTTAAAAGAGAAAATAGATAATTTTGATTGTCCAAATAATATTAAAGATAAGTTATATTCTGAACTAAAAAAATATGAGTTAATGAATTCTAATTCACCTGAATTAGGAGTTGTAAGAAATTATATTGATTTAATGCTTTCTCTTCCTTGGAATAAGAGTACTATAGATAATAGTGATTTAAAATTAGCAAGAAAGAGATTAGATTCTTCTCATTTTGGACTAAGTGATGTTAAGGAAAGAATTATTGAATATCTTGCTGTTAAAGAGTTGAGTAATAATTTAACTACTCCAATTATTTGTTTAGTGGGGCCACCTGGTGTTGGAAAGACTACTCTTGCAAAGTCTATTGCTGATTCAACAGGAAGAAATTTTGTTAAAATATCTGTTGGTGGAGTATGTGATGAAGCTGAAATAATTGGACATAGAAGAACATATATTGGTTCAAATCCTGGTAGAATTATTACTGCTATGAAGAAATGTAAGAGTAATAATCCAGTATTTTTAATTGATGAAATAGATAAAATGACAAAGGATATTAAAGGTGATCCAATAAGTGCATTACTAGAGGTACTTGATAAAGAACAAAATAAAACATTTGTAGATAGTTATGTAGAAGAAGAATTTGATTTATCTAATGTATTATTTGTTTTAACTGCTAATTATATTAATCAAATACCTATAGAATTAAGAGATAGACTTGAGATTATTGAATTATCAGGTTATACTGAATATGAAAAACTAGATATAGCAAAAAAATATATATTAAAGAGATTAATTGTTGAGCATGGATTAAAAGATAAAAATATTACTTTTTCTGATAATGCAATACTTAAGATAATAAAGTGTTATACTAAAGAAAGTGGAGTTAGAAATTTAGAAAGAGAAATTGCACGGGTATTAAGAAAAATTGCTACTGATATTTTAATGGGTGATGATAAGAAAAAGTATTCTATAACTGAAAAGAATATTGAAACCTTTTTAGGTAAAGTTAAGTATTTAACAAAAAATAATGATAAGAAATTAGATGTTGGTGTTGCAAATGGTATGGCATATACTGAATTTGGTGGTCTTCTTCTTCCAATAGAAGTATCTTTCTATAAGGGAAAGGGAGAATTAATATTAACAGGTACTTTGGGTGAAGTTATGAAGGAAAGTGCGAAAATAGCACTTAGTTATATTAAGTCTAATTATGAGTATTTTAGTATTGATTATAATATATTTAAAGATATTGATATACATATACATGTACCAGAAGGTGCGACTCCAAAAGATGGGCCAAGTGCTGGTATTACTTTAACAACTGCTTTAATAAGTGCATTTACTAAAAGATGTGTTTCTAATAAAATAGCAATGACAGGTGAAATTACATTAAAAGGAGATGTACTTGCTATTGGTGGATTAAAAGAAAAATGTGTTGGAGCGCATAGAAGTGGTGTTAATACAATAATTATTCCTAAAGAGAATGAAAATGATATTGATAATATAGATGAAGAAATAAAAAAGGATATTAAATTTATATTTGTTAGTAATTATAAAGATGTTTATAATGAGGTATTTTAGGAGATAACTTAGAGCTTGTTTAATAAAGAATTATGATAAAAATACAAAAGTTTTTTGTATTTTTTTCTTTTAACAAGTTGTATACGCTTTATATTTATGTTATACTTATACTAGTATAGTAGGAGTGATAAAAATGGGTGTTGATAAAAAGAAGATAGTAGAAAAAATTATAAATATTATACTTGATATAGTTATATTTATATTTGGTATTATATTATTAATATCTATATATAATAATGTTCAAACTAAGATATTAAAAAATAGTTATTCTAGTTTTTTTGGGTATACTGTATTTGGTGTACAAACAGGAAGTATGGCAGATGCAATTAATGCGGGTGATTGGATAATTGTAAAAAAACAAGATAATTTTAAGACAAAAGATATTGTAACTTATGTACAAGATGGTGAATTTATAACTCATAGAATTGTTGAATCATATAAAAACACTTATATTACTAAGGGTGATGCGAATAACACAAAAGATTCACCAATTAATAAAGAGCAAATAGTAGGTAAAGTAGTAAAGATTCTTCCGAATTTTGAGATATTAAGAAAAACTTTATTTAATCCAATTGTCTTATTGTTTTTAATGATTACATTATATCTTGCAATTATTTTATTTAGAAAAGATAATAAGAATAATAGTACATTTGATTATAAAATAATAGTTGATAAGATTAAAAATATTAAATGGTTTGATAGTCTTAAGAATATTAAAATTAAAGATAAGTTATATGAAATAAAAGATAAGAATGAAAAAAAAGAAGTAATTCAAGTAATAGAAGATGAACATAATGAAATAGAAGAACAAATTAATGATGAAAATGATGAGATAATTGTTCCAAGTGAAGATGTGAGTTTAGATGATTTAGATAAGACTATGTGTTTTAGAGTTATTTCTGTTAATAAAAATGAAATAGAGAATACATATAATAAAAGAATTATAGTTGCTGATGAGAATGAACCTGTAAGTAAGGAAATAAAAGAAGTTGAAAAAGAAGAGGTAATAAAGAAGAATTTGGATTTATTACAAAAAAAGGGTAAAAAGTGTAAGACTATTATTGAGAAGTGTATGTATATTAAGGAATTAGAGCTTGATAAGATTGTTGATATATTACTTGATGGTGAATCTAAAAATAATTATAAAACTATTAAGAATGAGTTTATTGAAGGATATATTGATGCGAGGTATTATAGTTCTTGTAAGGATATAAATGTAGTTTATAATAATAGAAATAAGGTTAAGAAGTTAGATGAAACTTTATTAGATATATCTCGTGATATTGTCAAAAAATATAAGGGTAGTGATACTAAGTATGAAGAGAAGGTATTGTTATTTAATGATATATTTGGTGTAGTTAATTTTATTGATAATACTAATAGGGATTTAACTTTAAAAGAAAAAAGAGATGTATATTTTAAGAAAATAAAAAAGGAACTTAATTTTGATGAAATAGATGATAGAAAAGTAAAAGGTTTTGTTGATGAAATAATTAAAGTTCAAAAACTTCATTTTGGTATGATTAAGTATACATTAGATAGATTAGATACTAATTTGTTTAAAGCGAGTTATAGTAGTTTATCAAGTAAAAATATGTATGCGGTTATGCTTGATCATAATATAGCATTTAGTAAGATATATAGTGATTATATTGTTGATAAGACTTATACTGAGGGTATTGTTGCTGAGGATAAGATTCAAGTATTATTAACACTTCTTTCTAAGGAACTTGTTACTAATATGTTAAATGGTGATTTTTCAAAGAAATATGTAATATATATTCCAGAATCAGTATATAAGAAAGATAATAAATTAGATGATATATTTGAGATGTTTTCTGATGAGTTTGCTAAATCAAGTATAATTGTTTTAGTTGAATATTCAAATTTATCTGATAATAAGGATATTATTAAGAAGTTAATAAAACAAGGATATCACTTTGCAATTAATATAAATGACACTGCTAAGTTTAAAGTATCAGATCAAGTAATGTTTGAGATGGCAGATAATTTATTTATTTCAAATAAGAATCCTTTTAAGGAAAGTGTGTTATTATTTTTAAATAAAGATATGCATAATAAGATAATATATGATGATATATCAAATAAAATAGGGAATTAGAGGTGTGGAGTATGAATACGTTTTTTAGATTCTTTTATGAATTTATATCTATATTTTTTGATGGTCTTTTCTCTATATTTAGAGGATTTATAGAAGGAATAGGTAGAATGTTTTCTATAAATGAATATTCGAAAATTGTAGAAAATTATAAATCTCATTTTAATGGTAGTGAGAAAGTATTTGTTGTTATTTCAGTAGCGTGTCTTATAATTATATTACTTGCAGTTATTGGTTTAATTGTATTATTTGTAAAAAAACTTATAAGAAAGTCTACTAATAAAATGAGTAAAGAAGAGTTATTAAATGAGGTTGCTAATTTAAATGATATGGTTAGAGATTTAAAAAAGCAAAATGATGAGTTAATGGCAATGAAGGTATCTCAATTAGGTTTAAATCCTGAAGAGGAAGAAGAAAATTCTAAGGAAGTAGTAGATAAGAAAGAAGAAGAGGAAGTTGGTATACAAGGAATTAGATTTCCAAAACTTACTTTACTTGATGAAGAGTATAAAGATTATAAAGTTAAGAAGTACGCAAATGATTTTACTTTAGCGTCTTTAATTGAAGATTTTAGATGTTTCTCTGCTAAGGAACTTAAGTTATATTATGATTATTCAATATTAAGACCATTTTTTGCAGGACTTGCTTGTAGTAAATTAATTATTTTACAAGGTATATCTGGTACAGGTAAAACTTCTTTAGCGTATGCTTGGGGAAAATTTGTTAAGATGGATTCTTGTGTATCATCAGTTGAACCTTCTTGGAGAGATAAAGCTGATTTCTTAGGTTATTTTAATGAATTTACAAAGAAATTTAATGAAACAAGAGCACTTGGTGAAATATATGAAGCTGGATTTGATGATAATATTCATACAATTATTCTTGATGAAATGAATTTAGCTAGAGTTGAATATTACTTTGCTGATTTATTATCAATTCTAGAAATGCCTAGTAGAAGTGAATGGCTTGTTGATATAGTATCAAGTCCATGGCCAAATGATCCAAAAAAGCTTGAAAAAGGAAAACTAAGATTACCAGGAAATCTTTGGTACATAGGTACAATAAATAATGATGATTCAACATTCATGGTAACAGATAAAGTATATGACCGTGCAATGCCAATTGATATTAATAGTAAAGTTGCTCCATTTGAATGTAGAGATCAAGAAGCAGTAGAAATTAATTCAAGTTATTTTGAATCATTATTTACTGATGCAATAGAACAATATCCACTTTCTGATAAGGGATTAGAATCAGTTACTAAAATAGATGATTATGTTATAGAACATTTTAGAATTGCATTTGGTAATCGTATATTAAAGCAATTAAAAGTTTTTGCGCCTGTCTATGTAGCATGTGGTGGTAAGGAAATAGAGGCAATTGATTATTTTATTGCTAAGAAAATACTTAGAAAATTTGATCAATTAAGTGTAGTATTAATTCGTGATGAAATTGACCCATTTATTTCATTCTTAAATAAAAACTTTGGTAAAGGTGTTATGAAAGAATGCATTGATTATTTAACAACTTTAAAGAAGAGTATATAGGAAGGGTGAATTAAATGCTTTCAAATGAAAATGAAGATATTGAATTAAGAGAAAATGCAAAAACATTTTTAAAAAAAGTTGAATCAGATATGGCATATTCTTCAAATTTTATTGGTGATTTATTATCCTTTGAATGGCTTGATGAAATAGAATATGCTTGTCCATTCATAGATAATATAATAAGAAATCCTAAAATAGCACTTATTCGTGAAGAAGAAGTTACTAAGATTGAAAAAGCTAAAAAAATAAATGTTTCTAGTGTTAAAGATTTATCAAGACATACAGAATATATTAAAAAACATAATATCATAACTGATGAAATAGAACCAGAAAAAATACTTGATATAAGAAATGAAGAAACATTTAATACATATGAGAATAGATTCTTGTATACTTTATATCAACAATTAGTTAAGTTTGTATTAAAAAAAGAACAAGAATTAAAGAAATTTGATGTAAGAGATGAAAAGACTCTTCAATATAAATCAAATACAACTACAAATGAAGAAAAAATAGATATTGAAATAAATCTATCATCTACTTCATTACCAACAAATAAAGTAGATAAAAAGATAGCTGAACAAATAAAAAATGCTAAAATAAGATTAAAAAGAGTTAAGGATTATATGAGTAGTTGGCAAAGAAGTGAAATGATTAAATCATTAGATAGAGCAAAAATTCCACTTATTAATCCACCTATAAAAAAAACTAATGTAATTCTTAAAAATCCAAATTTTAGAGTTGCAGCAGCACTATGGGAATATTTAAATAAATATGAAGATAAAGAGGATATGAATGATAATTTAGACACAGATGGAAATGAGATTTTAAAGGGGTTTTTAGATCATTCGTTCCTAATAGATTTCTTTGTATTAGATTCAATTAGTGGTTCAAAAAGAGAACAAAAAAAGAGGTTAGCTAAAAGATCTATATTGTTACTAACAGAAGAAATACATCGTATTATATCACTTCTTATTAATATGGGAATGAATATTGATGAAGATAAGTTATTATCTATGATTGCTAAGGAAATTAAGCAAGAAAAGCAAGAAAGATTAGCAGGAGTAGATGATGTTAAAAAGAAATTTAAGAATGCGATGGAAGAATATTTAGAAAGGACTCATGAGAATTTGTAATATGAAGAAGTTAAGAGAAAATAGAGTTTATAGAATAGTACGAGGTATAATAAATGTTATATTAGCAATATTTTGTTTATTATTTGTACTTGTTGTATGTTTACAAAGATTTAGTAATAATGAATTATCATTCTTTAATTATAGAATGTTTACAGTAGCATCTGGCAGTATGGAACCAAGATATAATATAGGTGATGTATTAATTGCTAAAAAAGTATCACCTGAGGAAATAAAAGTAGGTGATAGCATTAGCTACCTAGGTAAAAAAGGTGGTTTTGCTGGTATGACTATTACCCACGAGGTAATAAGTGTTGAAAAAGATTCAGGAGGTAATTATATATATCATACAAAAGGACTTTCAAATATAGTAGAAGATCCAGTTGTTGAATATAGTCAAGTTTATGGAAAAATAATACATAAATCTACAATATTATCATTTATATATATGTTAATAGGTTCAAAATATGGAATATTCCTATTTATAATTATACCGTTATTTTATATAGTAGGTTCAGAAATATTATCATTTATGTTAGAAATGGAAGAACGAAGAAGAAATAAACTTTAAAAAAAGGAGGCAAAAGCAATGATAGAAAAATATAAAAGATATGCTAAAATTAATATATTATCATTATTTTTCATTGCAGCTTCTTTTATGTCAATCACTTTAGCGTGGTTTGCGTATAGTGGACTAACTGATGTTTCAACTGAAATTGGAGTTAAAGCTTGGTATATAAAATTTGATAAAAAAGTTGATTCAAATAATATTGTTATTTCTTTAGATGATGTTTATCCAGGAATGGAAACTAAGAGTGAGAAGATAAAAATTAGTAATTTGGGTGATTCAGATGCTCAAATAAAATATTCTATATTATCTGCAAGAATACTTAATGATGAATTAGATAATAGTAATTCACTTCAATTAGAAGATAGTTTATCACATGATTATCCATTTCATATAGATATAAATTTAAAGAAAGACTTTGCTTTATCAGGTGGAGATGAAAGTGAATTTATGGTTTCTGTTTCATGGCCATTAGATTCAAATCAAGATGAATTAGATAGTCTTTGGGGTAGTAAATCATATGAGTTTTTACAAGAGCAACAAAACCTTCCAGTAAATGAAAGAAAGTCTCAAATAAAAATAATTATAAGCTTAAAAGCAGAACAATATATTGGTGATAGCACATCAAGTGACACTAATTATGCATTGGGAAATGTTATATTATATGATATAAATACACGTAAGAAATGTAATACAGTATCTAATACTTGTTTAAAAACATATGTTATAGATACTAATAATAAATTAAGTGATATAAACGTAAATTTATTACCTGATTTATATGAAACATATGAAAGTAATACATTTGATAATTATGATATATCTTTAAGCAATATTTCAAATAATTGGAATGTTTCTACAAGAGAATTAGTTATAGAAGATGTTCTTAATATAATTTCAAAAGATATTCTAAATTCGCATTTAGTAGTAGATAACTTATCTGATCAAATAATAGGTAATCTAAAATATGAAGGTAGAATTAATACTGAAGTAAATAAAGCAATAAATTTAGATGGATATTATAAATATTTAAATGAAAAAAATAACTTTCTAGTATCTAGTAAATGTTATTGGATAAAAAGTGAATATAATACTAATAAAGCCTTTGCATTAAATAAAATTGATGACAAATATTCAAAAATATATGGTGAAGATAAAACGACAAGTTGTGAGGTAGTGCCTATTATAGTAGCAGCAAAGTCATTATTAGAGTCAAATTAGAATGATTAGTCATTCTTTTTTATTTAAAAAATCTATAATTTATATTATAATATTTATATAAAGTATTTAAGAGGTGAGTTTATATTAAAAAAATTTGTAAAGAAATATGGTTTTGCACTTTTCTTAGGATTATTTAGTATTATAGTAATAAGTTTTGTAATTACTATTAATATTAATAATTTAATAGAAGAATTACAATACGAAATGAATTATAAGTATAATGATAAAACAAGTTATATTTCTCATTATAATATGATTGGTTTTAGTGCTGCGAATTTATCTAATAAACCTATAAGTGCAGTAATTGAAAATGGTATATTAAAAGTAAAAGGTAAATTAACAAATAATACTGGTAAAAATTTAAAATTAAAAGATTATGGTATTATATCTTTTGGAGGATATGATTTTGCAGGTAATTATAAATTTGATGGTGAAGGTATGCTTAATAATGAAGAATCTATTGAAATATCTTTTGAAGCAAATATAAGTACTTTTAAAAATATAAATATAATACCAACAACAATACATGTTGAATTAGGAACATATGATTTAAATAATAATTATAAAGAATATAATTTAAAGTATGTTGTATCTTGGAATAATATATAAAAAAAAACATATTACTATGTTTTTTTTATATTAATTGTTCAAACATTATTGAAGCTTGTATTTGTAAATTACTATTGTTTGTAGCAGCGTCTATTCCAATATTAGTATCCATTTCATCATCCATATTTTCATTTTCGCCTTCAAACCATTCAAAGAAAACTCTTATTGTAAATGGTTCGTAAGTATCTACTTCGTATTTTAATTCATTTTCTATTATATTATTTTCAAGTACATTATATGTAATATCATCACCATCAACATAATTATTATTTAAATAAGCATATTTACTAATAATTAAATCTGGCATATTTTCATTTAACAAATCAATTGAAATTGAATACTTAAATGATACATCTATATTTGTAGGGTCAATTATTATATCAAAATATCCACTAGAAGAAGGTGCGATTGTATTTGCATCAATATTTTCATTAGTATCCATAACAGGAGTAATATTAATACTTGATGTGTTATTAGAAGATATATCATTATCATTTACAACTATTTGCCATTTAGCAAATCCTATTTGTATATCACCGGTAGTATCTGCAACATATCTTGAATATGTATTACTCATAAATCCTAGAGTAACAGATAAAGATGCGAATACAATTAATAATTTTAATCTTTTAAACATATAATTCACCTCATTTACACTTTTATTATATAATAGTAAGTAAATTTACAAAATAGTTTTTTGTAAAATTTTACACATATTACATAAAATTTTACACTTTATTTTTAGTGTAAACTAATTATTACTTTTACACACTTTTGTAAAGATAAATATTTGGTTATAATATATGTAATAAATTCATATATATTAATAACTAGCTAGTTGATTTAAATAAGTAATTATGTTATATTTTAGTTGGAGGAAATTATGGCAAAGTTTTGTACAAATTGTGGAAAAGAATTAGAACCTAAGGCATATGTATGTATACATTGTGGTGCGAAGGCAGTTGATAATGAAGAGTTAGAAGAAAAGAAATCAAGATTAACAGCAGGAATATTACAAATTGTTTTTAGTGGTTTTGGAGTTGGTAGATTTTATTTGGGATACAATAATATTGCAATAGCTCAAATAATTGTGACATGGCTAACATGTGGTATTGGTGCTTTATGGCCAGTTATAGATGGTATATTAATATTATCAGGCAATGTTAAAACAGACGCTAAAGGGAATTTATTAAGAGATTAGTTATGAATAGGGTATTTAAGATTAGTATTGTATTTATTCAAATATCCTTTTTTTTAATTATATATATGTTAGATATAGAGTGTGTATTTAAAAAGTATTTGAATATAAGTTGTCCTGGTTGTGGAATGACAAGAGCTTTTTTGTCAATTATTAATTTAGATATTATTGGTGCATTAAGTTATAATATATTATCTATTTTTTTATTCATATTTTTAGTAATTTTGAATAGTATATTGGTATATGATATTATTTTTAATAGTCATAAATTAAATAAATTATTAATTTATTTAAAAAAATATAATTATTTATTTTTAATTTTATTAATAATTTCTATGATAAAAAATAATTTTTTTAACTAAAAATATAGTTAAAATGGCATAAAATATAAGAAAAATTAAGAAAAATC
>CAZKUP010000033.1:0-11247 GCA_964555985.1 uncultured Clostridium sp.
TATTTTTAACACTTTTTTTATTGACTTATACTAAATAAAATATTATAATACATATGCTTTAAACATTTTAGCAGCATTATAATTAATATTTGTAATGTGTTTATTTGAAATAAATTAGTAGCTAAAGCTGCTTTAGCGAAAAAGTAATAATCACCCTATAAATTAAATTGTAATCTCTTGTTTTAAGTAAAACAAAAGAAAGGAGAAATGTTATGTCTAGATATACAGGACCTAGTTATAAGAAAAGTCGTAGATTAGGAATCTCTACATTAGAAAATGGAAAAGATTTAGCTAAAAGACCTTATGCTCCAGGACAACATGGTAATGGTAGAAAAGGTAAAATGTCTAACTACGGAGTTCAATTAGTTGAAAAACAAAAACTTAGATTTATCTATGGAATAAGTGAAAAACAACTAAAAAAGGTATTTGAAAGAGCTGGTAAATTACAAGGTATTCATGGTGAAAATATGCTTAAATTATTAGAAAGCAGATTAGATAATATTGTTTATCGTATGGGAATTGCTTCTACAAGAAGAGCTGCAAGACAATTTGTTAATCATGGACATGTTAATGTAAATGGAAAGAAAGTTGATATTCCATCTTACACAGTTAAACCAGGTGATGTAATTTCTGTAAGAGAAAATTCTAAAGAACATAAAGCTATGAAAGAAACTTTAGAAAATATTAATAGAAATGTTGAATATGTTTCTTTTGATAAAAATAAACTTGAAGGTACTTATTTAAGATATCCTGAAAGAAGTGAACTTACTCAAGAAGTTAATGAATCACAAATAGTTGAATTTTATAATAAATAAAAAATAACCAAAGCAATTTGGTTATTTTTTTTAAAATATTTTATTATTCTTGCATATTATTTTTTAATTTAAAATAATATACATCATCAATAATCTCTTGTTCATATACAAATCCTACACCTTCTATATTACATGTAATATTAGATAAATTACAATATGTTTTAACTTCTTTCTTAGACCAATTATTCATATTTGGAACAATTATTTCACTACCATTTGTTACAATATAAACCTTTTCATCAACTCCATATACTGTACCATAAACAGGATATTGATATGTTACTTTATCTCCATTACCAATAATTATAATATTATTAAATTTACTTTCTAAATCCTTCTTTACAGCACTAATATTTTTATTTAAATAATTATCTATTTTATAAGTAGTTGCATCTGTTTTTATATTTGGATTATATATACTTTTATAATTAGAAATATCTTTTACTAATCCCTTAACTATATTTTGTATACCTTTTGATGTTTCAGTCTTTTTCATTAAAGTATAAATAATTATCTCTGGATCTTCTTTTGGAAAAAGTCCTGCAAAACTTCTTATATAATTTAATGAATCAAAGTAATATTTTCCAGTACTTTCATTAACATATTGAGCAGTACCAGTCTTTCCCATTAAATCATATCCATTCATTTTATATCCTGCGCCTGTTGAATAATATAAATCATTATATATAACATCATACATAAGATTTTTTATATTATTTACAGTACTTGTAGATACTTTTTTACCTAATTCTTCTTTAGAACCTTGATATATTATTTCATTTGCTTCACCAACAATTTTATCTATAATATATGGCTTTAGCATAACTCCATCATTTGCAATCATAGTAAGTGCTTGAATCATTTGAATTGGTGTAATAGTTATACCTTGACCAAATCCAGCATTTGCAATTTCTACATCAGTAAGTCTATCCATATTAAGTGAACCTGTTAGTTCTCCATATAATTCAATATTTGTTTTTGAACCAAATCCATAATCTTGGAAATATTTTTTTAATTTATCTGCCTTAAAATAATCTTTAGTTAAATAAGATATACCTACATTTGATGATAATAAGAATCCTTCATCATAAGTTATTTCTCCAAATCCATCTGTTTTCCAATCAAATATCTCATTTTTACCAAATTTAATTGAACCTGATTTAAATGTATCACTTCCTTTATATACTCCTTCTTCCATTGCAGCCATATATGTAAATATTTTCATTGTACTTCCTGGCTCAAATGAAAATGATACGAGTGGATTTAACCAGTTAGTAATATTTTTTATATTAGGATCAAATGATGGATATGATGTACTTCCTAATATCGCACCTGTTTTCGCATCTGCAACAACAGTTATTGCCCATTCTGGATTATATGTTTCATATGCCTCTTTTGTATATTTTTCAACAAAGAATTGTATATTACTATCTATTGTTAAATAAACATCCGCACCATCTACACTTTCTTTTGTTTCTTCTCTAGTATTTGGAAGTTTATAACCATATGCATCTTGTTGATAAATAACATATCCATCTTCACCACTAAGCATATCATTATAGTATGATTCCACACCCATTTCTCCAATTAATTCACCATCATCAGTAGTTTTTACATAACCTAATATATATGATGCGAAATCACCATTTTGATAATATCTTTTATATGATGAAATAAATGAAATACCAGGAAGTTTTAATTCCTCTATTTGTTCTTTTTTTAGCTCAGTAATATCTCTTCCACCTGGCCCTAGTTCTACTTGATAAGCATTTTTATTAAGAAGATAAAGTATAGCTTCTTCACTCATTCCAAGTATTGGAGAAAGCTTTTCTGCTGTATATTCTTTATCTACTACATGCTGTGGAGTTTTAAAACCATTACTTCTTGATTCAGATAAATATGCAATAACTGTATATGAATTAACTGTTTGTGCAAGAACATTACCAGATGTATCATATATACTTCCTCTTTTTGCATATATAGTTTTTTTTCTAGTATTTCTATTTGCAACAAATGATTTTATATTAACACCATCTATTTCACTTGCTAAAGATAAATAAGAAAGCCTAAATATTACTAAACCAAAAAAAAGAATAATAAATATTAACATAAGTTTATTTAATCTTATTTTATTAACATTTACTCTTCTTTTCATTATTTCACCTCTAATTTGTAATTACAATTATATTATCACTATTATAACTTAAACCCTCATTTTCAGCAATAACATCTATATTTGCTAAGGATTTAAGTTCATTTACTTTCATAGATAAACTTTCATTTGAATTCTTTTGAGTATTAATTTCTTTCTTTAAAATTTCTACTTCAAGATTCATATTAGAAAGCGCTGCTTTACTTAAAACAATTGAAACAGGAAATAAGACTAATAAAAATGTACAAGTTTTTATTAATATTCTTTCTATTCTAAATAATTTTACTTTCTTATTAGTCTTTCTCATATTATCCCTCTATTCTTTAATTTTTTCAGCAATCCTAAGAGTTGCACTTCTTGCTCTATTATTATCTTCTAATTCCATATTTGTTGGAATATTTTTACTTATTACTTTTAATTTTGGTAAATATTCATTAGGCACAACAGGGAGTCCTTTAAATACTTTATTTATCTCACTATTCTTTTTAAATATATCTTTACATATCCTATCTTCTAATGAATGAAATGTTATTACACATACTCTTCCACCTACATTAAGCATCTCTATAGCGTCCTTAAGTGCTTTTTCAAAGACATCTAATTCTTTATTTACTTCTATTCTTATTGCTTGAAACACTCTTTTAGCTGGATGAGATGTTCTTTTATATTTTTCTGGAACACCAGATTTTATTATTTCAACAAGTTCTAAAGTAGTTTCAATAGGTTTATTTTGTCTATACTCAACTATTTTTCTTGCAATACTTTTTGAATACTTCTCCTCACCATACTTATAGAAAATAGATATTAATTCACTTTCTTTATAATTATTTACTACATCATAAGCACTAAGTGGATTACTTTTATCCATTCTCATATCAAGATGAGCAGCATTATGATAACTAAATCCTCTTTCAGCAGTGTCAAGTTGTGGACTAGATACTCCTAAATCAAAAAGAATACCATCAATCTTATAAACACCTCTTTTATTTAATTCTTCTTTTAAATTAACAAAATTAGATTTAATTATTTCAAAATTAGAACCAATTAAACTTAGTTTATTTTTACTAAACTCTATCGCATCTACATCTTGATCAAAAGCATAAAGAAACCCCTTTTTATTCTTTTTTAGAATCATACTACTGTGGCCTGCATACCCTAAAGTTGCATCAACATATACAAGATTATCTCTAATATTAAGTCCCTCAATTGATTCATTCAAAAGTACACTTTTATGCATATTACACCTCAAATAAACGCTCTGCTATATCAGATATGTTTTCAATATTATCATCTAAGAACTTATCAAAATTCTCCTTAGCCCATATTTCAATACGGTCATTAACACCAATAATTACACACTCCTTTGATAAAGAGGCATAACTAGATTGAGTGGATGTGATACTTATTCTTCCTTGCTTATCAAATTCACATATTGTTGCACCTGATAAGAAAAATCTTTGAAATGCTCTAACATCACTTTTAGTAAAAGATAACTTATTAAGTTCATTTGTTAAATTATCCCAAGAACTTTTAGAATAAACAAACAAACACGAATCAATACCTCTTGTTACCACAAAAGCATCTCCCAAAGCATCCCTAAATTTAGATGGCATAATTAGTCTATTCTTTTCATCAATATTATGATGATATTCACCCATAAACATAACTATTCCCCACTTTCTACCACTTTGTTCCACACATCTACCATTATAATACTCCTAAAACTATTTTAGGTCAATATAAATAAAGAATAATAAATAATATTTTTTTCGACTTTACACTTTTTTGTAAAATAAAAGCAAGAATATTTATTATTCTTGCTTAATATAAATCATTAACTTATTTATTATTAATAACCGAGACTACCTGCCTCCACCGCCACCAGTTTTCTTAGTTGTTTTTGCTGTTGTTTTTGCTGTTGTAGAACTACTACTGCCACACATTGGATGATGTGGATATCTTGAACAATCAACACCTGTTGATGTATATTTTGTAGTTGATGTCACACCTTCAGGAGAAGTTTTTGTTGTTGTTGTAGTTCCATTTTTATCAGTTGATGTAGTTGTAGTACCATATTGTGAATATGTTGTTTTTGTTGTTGTGTTATTTTCTTTATTATTAACTGTAACTGATGCACCTTGACTTGAACCATTTACACCGACAGTTGCAACTTCCTTACTAGTTGATTGACACATTGGATGCTGTGGATATCTTGAACAATCAGTTCCTGTTGATGTATTATTTGGAGTAGTTACCTTTGAAATTGTGTTCAAACCACCTTGTGTATATGCAACTTTTGCAGCAGATTCTGCTTCTTCATATGTGCTAAATGTTTTTTTAGTACCATCTGAGTACTTTACTTCATAAGTGTCTTTATATGTTACTTCTTTAGTAGTGGTACTAGGAGTAGTATTACCTCCTCCGCCTGAGGTGTTTCCACCACCACCTGAAGTGTTTCCTCCTCCACCAGATGAGCTTCCACCACCTGATGAACTACTTGAATTATCTATTTGTTGTTTTACTGTAAGTATACATGTTGTGCTTACATCACCAATTTTTGCAGTAATTGTTGTAATACCAACATTTTTAGCTGTTACTTTACCATTTTCATCTATTACTGCTATATTTGGATCAGATATTGCCCAAACTAGATCTTCAACATCTGCATCACCTGGCACTGGTTTAGCTTTTAATGTAAATGTATTGCTTGGATAAATTGTTTTATTAGAACAAGATGCTCCAGCTGATATTTTATCATTTCCATTAGATATTTCTACTCCTGTAGCAACTTTACCAGGTGCAATTATTACATTAGTTGCTGCATATGTTTCACTTCTATTACCTGCTTTATCTACTGCCCAAACTTTAACATAACTTGCCTTACTTTCTTTATTTTCATTTATAGGCATTGTTATAGTTTGTACATATTCTGTTTTTTCTTCACCTTCATCAATTGTATAAATAAGGCTTCCAAATCCACTTGGTCTTACTGATACTCCATCTTTGAATGTTGCATTAATTTTTACTAATTTAGTATTATTTCCAACAACTTCAAGTACTGGTGATTCAGGTTTTACTGTATCTATATTAGCATATGCTGGTTTTGCAGTCCATTCACCCTTATTTCCAGCTTTATCTACTGCTCTTACATATACAAATAATTCTGTTCTTGTTGGCTCAGTATTTTCGCTTACAGTTAATTTTCCACTTGCTTCATTATATGTTACTATTTCATCAGATTTCTTTGCTTTTACATCATCAAATGTATATTCAAAGTGATCTAATCCACTTTCTGAATCACTTGCGTCATATTCAACTGTTAATGTTGGACTATTATGCCAATCTTTCTTTTCATCTTGCCATGAATGTGTAAATCTTACTGTTGGGCCAGTTCTATCTATTAATAATTTAACTGGATCTGACCAAGGGCCTACAACATTATTTGTTGTTACTGCTCTTACACAAACAGATGCACTACCTGTTTCTGTCCAAGTAAGTGTTCCTGCAGTTTCTGATAATTTTGAAACTTTTCCACCTACTGTTCCACAGTCCTTTGACCATTCAAAGTGTGCAATTTGTGTATTTGCTGCAGGAGTTGCTGTAAATGTTAATGTTATACCAGTTACTTCTCCTCCTACCCATACTCCATTTGTATTATACACATTATATGGGTTTGCGCTATTACCTGTTATTAGTACTTTACTTGGTGAATTTTCATTTATTTCCTCAGCTTCACCATTTACAACATAAACAGTTATTTTCTTTGTAGCTGTTGGACCATTATCCACACTTGCATCAACTGTTATTTCGTATGTACCTAGCTTACATGCTTTTCCTTCATTATCTTTTACTGTAATTATAGGTGTATTTGAACCTGTTGCTGTAAATGTAACTCCACCCTTTACTAGGTCAGCTTCTGTTATATCACAATTTTCTGTTCTTAGGTTAACATTTATTGCATCTTTTCCACCTATTTTTACTTCACCATTGTTTACAGTAACTACTATACTCTTAGTTTGTTTTAATGTACCATTTCCATGTACTGCTGTATATATTACTCTATATTTTCCAGCTTTATTCCAATCAATTGAGTATACAGTTGCTTTTGTAGTGTAATCTTCTATTGAAGTTAAAACAGATACTTGTATTCCATTTTCATTTACTGCTTTTGGAGGGCTAATTAATGTATCACTACCTTCTCCCACAAATACAGTTACATTCTTTTTATCTTCAGTAAATCTAACTGAAGGATTACCTGCTAGTGCATCTTTTACTGTTACTGTTCTTGTTGCTGATACTGTTACACCTGCACTATCTGTTACTCTATATATTACTTTATATACTCCTGCTGTATATACGTTTACTGCAGATGCATCTGTAACAATTCTACTTGTTATATCTCCATCTTCTTTATCGTATGCAGTTGCACCTAAGTCTATATATTCTGTACCTTTATTTATTGTTACTGCACTTTTACCAACTAATGTTATTACTGGCTTATTATTTGCAGTATTTTCACTATTATCTTGACTTGGACAAGATGTTGTTACTATTACTGCTCTATATGCTATTGCTTGGTTTCCTGATGAATCTTCTACTTTATAAACCATTCTAAATGAGCCCATTAAATTACCAGTTACATTTCCTGTTACAGAAATTCTATTAGTAATATTTCCATCAACATTATCTGTTGCACTTGCTCCTGGTTCTACGTATTTAGTTCCTTTTACCATGCAATATGGATTTGCACCCTTTAATGATATTTGTGGTGTTACTCCATCTAATATACTTCCTAAAGTAATATCAATGTCTGCATATTCTTCATATATTACTGTTCTTTTCTTAGTTGTAACATTACCAGCGCTATCTTGTACTGTATATGTTAATTCATACTTTCCAGCTTTTGAATTATCTACATTACCACTAACTACTACTTTATCAGTAATATCTCCATCATAGTCATCTGTTGCTGTGTATCCTGGATCTTCAAAATCTGTACCTATTGCAAGTGTTATTTCTGCATCACCATTTAATCTTAATTCTGGTGCGGTTACATCTTTTGAATTATCTACTAATTCGCAGCTTAGAGTTCCATCATTTAATACAACTAGTCTTACACTATTATCCATTGAATAATATTTCTCAACTGTTGCCTTTTTGAATAATCCACCATCATAATATGGATTTTCAATTTGTGCTTCTATTAAGTTTGCATCTGATAAAGATTGAAACTTAATAATTGCTGATTTACCTGGTTCTGTTCTATCTAAAACACTTGGATTATTCATTACATAGTTTTCTGCTGCTGTACAAATTCTTGTTGACAATTCAGCATATAACTCATCTTTTGACTTTTTACCACTTGTTCCACAGAACTTAAGTAATAAGAATATTATAATAAGTATTATTAATACTGCTAATAATATTTTCCACCATATGCTACTTTTCTTATTATCTTTTTCTTCATATGTTGTATCACTATAATTATTATCATAGTTATTATTAGAATAGTAAGAATCATTATTATAATAATCATTTTGTTCTAAGTTGTTTAAATCATTGTTGTTTAGACCATTATCATTCATATTATTTTCCTCCTTTATTGTCTTATAACATAATATTACCACCTTTAATATTTTTTTTCAAGTATAATGAAATAGAAAATGAATAAAAAAACAAATTATAAATCAATATAATTTGCTTCTTTATTCATAATTTTTTTACATAATTTATTAAATTCTAAAACATTACCTGTTGTATATATCTTAATAGATGAATTCATCTTTTTACCAAGTACTTTATCTAAATCATTAGTAATTGCAGTAGAACTATTAATTATTAATATATTTTTATCTATTTCTTTTTCAATTATTTTATAATGAGTGCACCCTAAAATAATTGAATCTATATCTTTATATGGCTCTAAATACTCTCTAAGTACTTCTTTAGTGTCCTCATTTTTTTCTATCATTGGTACAAGTTTTGGAGTAGATTTTTCATGTACAATTATATTTTTATCTATTAAATTAATTTTTTTCTTATAAATATGTGTATCTATAGTTTTACTTGTACCTATAACTAATACATTTTTTTTATTTGATTTAATAAATAAATTTACTGTACTATCTATTACTCCAATAAAAGAAATATCTTTATATTTTTCTTTTAATTCATTAAATACAGAAGAACAAATTGTATTACATGCAATAATAATAGTTCTTATATCATTTTTTATAAAATAATCTATTATTCTTGATGCATAAATAAATAATTCATCCCTATCTTTATCTCCATATGGATTATATTTATTATCACCTATATAAATATATTCATTAAATGGATATTTCTCATATACACTTTTAAGTACAGTAAGACCACCTACACCAGAATCAAACATCCCTATCTTCATCTATATCACTCCTTAAAAATTCATATAAATTACTTGCAACCTCTATTGGTAATATCTCTTTTAATTCATCTATACTTGCATTTTTCATTTTATTTAAACTTGAAAATTTCTTTAATAAAAGTTTCTTTCTCTTATCTCCAATACCAGGTATATCATCAAGTATAGAAGAAAGTGCACCTTTACTTCTTATATCTTTATGATATTTAATAGTAAAATTATGTACTTCATCTTGTATACGAGAAAGCATATGAAATAAATTACTTGTTTTATCTATATCATATATTTTATCATTATATAAAATATCACTTGTTTTATGCTTATCATTTTTTACAAGACCACATACAGGTATATTTAAATTTAAATCATTTAAAACACTCTGTGCAGCAGTTATTTGAGCTTTACCACCATCTACTATTATTAAATCAGGTTTTTCTAAATTATCCATAAGAACCCTATAATATCTTCTATAAATTACTTCTTTCATAACATGAAAATCATCATGATGACTACAAGTAATCTTATATTTTCTATAATTATTTTTATCTGGAAGACCAAGAGTAAAAGTAATCATACCACTAACAGAATATGTACCAAATAAATGTGAATTATCAAATGCTTCTATTTTATTTACAGAATCAATATTAAGTAAATTTTTAAGTTCTATACATGCATTTAAAGCATTTTCATCATTTCTTTTTATTAATTCAAATTTTTCCTTTATATTATTTAATGCATTATTACATGATAATTCTACTAAATCTTTTTTCTTACCCTTAATAGGTTTAATTACATTCATATCAAGTACATCACCTATTAACTTCTCATCAACTATAGAAGGCACTAAAATTTCTTTAGGTTTAATATTATTCTTATCATAAAAAGAACAAATATATAAAGTTAAATCCTCAATCTCATCAGATATAATTGGATAAGCACTACTCTTTCTTTCTACTAATTTACCACCTCTTATAAAAAGTACTTGAATAGATAAATAATCTTTATAAACTGCATAACCAAATACATCTCTATCTACTAAATCAGTAGAGTCTATTAATTGTTTTCTAAGTGTTATATTAATAAATTCCTTTAAATCATTTAATTCCTTTGCCTTCTCAAAATTAAGTTTATTAATACATATATCAATTTCCTTATCTAATTTAGATATAACAACACTCTCATCCCCTTTTAAAAACCTGGTTATTTCATTAGTCATTTCTTTTATAGCATTATCATCTACTTTATTAACACAATATCCTAAACACTCTCCAATATGATAATATAAACAAGTTTTTTTGGGCATAGAAGAACATTTTCTTAATGGATATAATCTATTTAATAATTCAATGGTTTTTTTTGCCGCACTAACATTTGGATAAGGACCATATAACTTAACATTTTTTCTTCTTAATTTATTTGGTCTAACAATTAAAAGTCTAGGTATTTTTTCATCAGTTAATTCAATATATGGATAACTTTTATCATCTTTTAATAGTACATTATACTTAGGAGTATGTTTTTTTATTAAATTTATTTCTAATAAAAGACTTTCTAATTCAGAATTAGTAATAATATATTCAAAATCACAAATATTACTTACAAGAACTTTTGTTTTACCTGTATGACTACTTTTAAAATATGAATTAACTCTATTTTTTAAATTTTTTGCTTTACCAACATATATAATTACACCATTCTTATCTTTCATAAGATAACAACCTGGTTTATTTGGTAATAATAAAAGTTTTTCATTAAGCATAAATATCACCTTATTAATTATATACTTTATTAGAACATAAGTCAAAATTAAAAAAATACCAGATTGCGTTTCCAAAGTGTGGAGTTGTGTAAAGTAATGCCATAAAAAAACAAAA
>CAZKUP010000034.1:0-11022 GCA_964555985.1 uncultured Clostridium sp.
TTAATCCTAAATTGAATATAGGGATGGTTTAAGGCATACGTGCTACCTATAAACTTTATAAGACCTATAGAGGTGCTGATGCACTTCTTTTTTAATTATTTTAATTTTTAGGGGAAAAGCTCCTACTTTTATAGTATATATAAGAATAGTGTGAAAAGTTTTATGGAAAACATGTACTAAATAGGTATCTATTAAAAAACAGATAAAATTGTTCTTTGAAATGCTATAAATGTTTTTATATAAACTGATATAAATGTTAAAGTTATAAGTTGATAGTTATATTATTTTCTTAAAAAGTGTATATTATGTAATTTTTTAGTAAAAAAATGTAATTAAATTGTTTTGTTGTTGCCTCTTTTTTTCTTTTGTTTTATAATATAACTGATTTGGAGTGATATATATGTCAAATAATGAACTTGCGGAATTAATATTCCCTAATATAACTAAGACAATTGAGGATTATGAGAAGGAGTATCCTTTAAGAGATTTAGATAAGAATGCTATTGTAACTAGATATGCACCTAGTCCAACTGGTTTTATTCATATTGGTGCTCTTCTTGCGTCTTTTACTGGATGTACATTTGCTAGACAAACAGGTGGTGTATTTTATCTTAGAATAGAAGATACTGATACTAAGAGGACTGTGGAAAATGGTATAAATGAAATTATTAATGGACTTAAGGAATTTGAGGTAACATTTGATGAAGGACCTATATCTGAAAGTGAATCTACTGGTAATTATGGACCATATATTCAAAGTGAGAGAAAAGAGATATATCAAGCATTTGTAAAGCATTTAATAAAAGAAGGCAAAGCTTATCCATGTTTTTGTAATCAAAATGAACTTGATGAGATGAGAAAAGAACAAGAAAGATGTAAAGCTAGAATAGGTTATTATGGAAGTTATGCTAGATGTAGAGATATGAGTAATGATGAAAGAGCAAGAAGAATTAAAAATAATGAACCATTTATTATTAGACTTAGATCTAATGGTGATTATAATAAGAAAATAATATGTCATGATGAAATAAGAGGAGATATTGCATTCCCTGAAAATGATTTGGATATAGTTATTAATAAAGCTGATGGACTTCCAACATATCATTTTGCTCATTTAGTAGATGATCATTTAATGAGAACTACTCATGTTATAAGAGCAGATGAATGGATTTCTTCACTTCCTCTTCATTATCAATTATTTCAAACTTTTGGATTTGAAATTCCAAAGTATGCTCATATTTCTCCACTTGCTAAAATTGATGAAGAAACTGGTGGAGTTAGAAAGTTAAGTAAAAGAAAAGATCTTGAATGTGCGATGAGTTATTATCATAAATTAGGTATACCATATGAAGCAGTAAGACTTTATTTAGCAACTATTACAAGTAGTTCATTTGAGGAATGGTATTTGCATAATCCTGATAAAACTATAGAAGATTATAAGTTTGAATTTAAGAAAATGAGTAAAAGTGCTGGATTATTTGACTTAGAAAAGTTAAATAATATATGTAAAAATTATTTAAGTAGATTAACTGCTATAGATATATACCAAAGAATTGCTAATTACTTAAAGCAATATGATGATGAGTTTTATAATATTTTTACTCGTGATAAGTCTTATAGTACTTCTATATTAAATATTGAAAGAAATCAAAAGAAACCAAGGAAAGATTTAGGTTGCTATAGAGATTTTAAAAAAGAAATGTGGTATATGTATGATGAATTATTTAATAATGTAGAATATAATTTCCAAAAAATAAATGATAAAGATGAGATAAGAAATATATTAAATACATATATAAATAAATATTATAATGAATTAGATGATAAAGATACATGGTTTAATAAAATGAAAGAATTATGTGATGAATTAGGTTATGCATCTGATATGAAAGAGTATAAAAATAATCCTGATAATTATAAAGGCAGTGTAGCAGATGTGAGTATGGTTATTAGAGTAGCACTTACTACTAAGTCTATGACACCTGATTTATATGAGATAATGAAATTATTAGGAAAAGATAGAATTATTGATAGAATAAATTTAATATAACAAAGATACTTTAGAAATTATTAATTAGTAAAAACTGATAAACATTGTATATGATGATTTTATCAGTTTTTTAGTTATATAAAAAATGTGTTAGGACTTGAAAATCACTTAAAAAAAATATATAATTAAATAGTAATAGTAAGGAGGAAATATGAAGAAGAAACTAATATTAGTAATTTTATTTTTAATACCAATATATGTATTTGCAGATACATGTAATACAATAAAAGATACTCAAACAAGTAATGATAGGGCATTAGTGTGTGATAAGAGCAATAAAACAACAACAACATATAAAACTACAAATGCAAAAGAAGTATTAAAAAATGATGTATGTACAGTAACATGTACTGAAGAAATAATTGTATCAATAGATCCAATAAAAAAGGTTTTAGCAGGAACAAGTTTTAATTATCCATTATATGTAAGTGGAGAAAGGAAATGCACAGCAGTATATAATTATAATAATTATGAAACAAAGATAAAAAGTTTAATAAATGAATACAATAATTTAACAGGTATAAATAAAACAAATAAAGGTAATGAGATATCAAATTATTATGAACAAAAAAAGAAATGTGATAATTTTTATGTAAAAGATAGTGAATATGAAAATAAGTATACATATAATGCAAATGTTGAATTAAAACTAGAAACAAGTGAAAAAGAAGTAACAATACCATATAAATTTACAAATGTAGATGAGTATGAAAGCACAGTAATAGTAGAAGATGCACCATATTATAATGCATGTAAATACAATGAAACAAAAAAAGAATGCAGTATGTCAGATGAAACAGTAGCAGGATGGACAGAAACAGCAAGAATATATGGAAAATATACAATGAATGATACATATATAGAAAGATATACAGGAGAAGTAAAGGAAATAGAAAGTGAAAATACTTGTAATGTTGGAGATAGATATTTTGTTAGTCTAAAAGAGTATACAAGACCATTAGAAACAGATACATTAGATAATGGTTATAGTTTAAAAGTAATAGCAAAAAATCTAGGTAACAATCTAGTTAAAACAGGAGAGATATGGAATTTAGATGTATCATGTTGGTATCAAGTAAAGAATTTAACATTTCCACAAAATAATGTAGGAATAAAAAAAGATGAATATTATGATGAATTAGGAAGTACAGGATTTATGTATAGATTAATAGATTTATCTGATCCATTTCCAAATAGAACACCAGGCGCAAACTGGGTAGGAAAAGAAAGTATAATATCATCAACAAAAGATAGACTAAATTCATTAAAAAGATTTGAAATAAATTTAACAAGAAGCTCAATACAAAATATAAGATCATATAATGAAGTGCATTCATATGAACCATTTAATATAGAAATAAAAGATGTATTTGGCGAAGATGGAAGTAAAAAAGGATATAAAGAATACAGTTCATTTATAGAAGCATTTAACACTGTAATAGATAGGGAGTGATAAAGTGAAAGAGGCATTTTGGGGAGTACTAATAGTAGTTTTAGGATTATTTGGAATAGTAGTAATAAATGTATTTCAAAATGTAACAGTAGATAATGATAGAGTATATTATCTAATAAAAGAGTCAACAGAAGCAGCAGCATATGATTCAATAGATTTAGCGCATTTTAGAGTAAATGGCTCAATAAGAATAGTAGAAGATAAATTTGTAGAAAATTTAACAAGAAGATTTGCAGAAAACACAAGTTTAGGAAATTATAGAATAGTAATAGAAGATATAAATGAAAATCCTCCAAAAATATCATTAAAAGTAGAAACAGGTGTTGGAATGCTTAATACAAGTATTCTAAGAGGAGAAACATTTAATATAGTAAATAGAGTAGATGCAATAATAGAAACAAAGTATAGTTTAGAAGAAGTATTAGAATTTCTAGACATAACAAAAGAAGAATATGAAGAAGAAGTAGATACAACAGCAGATGTATGTAAAATAACAAATGATGAATCAAGTTGTATAGATGGAGATATAAAATTTATAGGAGCAGATGACGCTAATCTTACATCTAAAATATGTTATGGAGATACACCAAAATATAATGTAGAAAAGAAATTCAAATATAAAGTATGTGAATGTGGAAAATGGCAAGAAGAAAAGATACAAGTAATAACAGCAAATCCAGTTCAATCAGGAAATGAATATGTGTATAGATGGAATTTCACCGCATCAACAGACACTAAAACAATAACAGAAACATTAAAAGAAAGAGTATTAACAGAAGTATGTACAACTGGAATTGGTATAATGGTACCAAAAGATATTGAAAAGAAAAATCAAGATAATGTAGATAAATTACCATATAATCCAGGAAGTGATAATACAAATTATGTAGCTTGTCCAGAAGGCGGAATAAGAGTAGCAGTAGGAATGTCATTTGTAGTTCATCCAAATTATATACCACCAAAGAGTGTAAATAGAGATTTAGTATGGACATCAAATAATAGTGATATATTAGGAATAAATGGCACAAATCCAGGTAAATATTGTGAACTAAATTCAAATGGCACAAATTGTTTATCAACAGCAGTAGTAACTGCAAAAAAAGTTGGTACAGCATATATAAATGTAAAAACAACAAGAAATCAAACTGCAACATGCAAAGTAGAAGTATTTGATGGAAATGTTGATAGTGTAGACTGTGAAGATTTAGAAATTGCTTATAACGGAAGTGGAGTAATGAAAAGAAGTTATACACCATCTTATGCAACTAAAATTGATTTCAAATGGTCAATAAGCGATTCAAACATTGCAACAATAAACCAAACTACAGGAGAAGTAACAGCAAAATCTTCTGGTACAGCAACAGTAACAATAACAGCACCTAATGGAAAAACAGGAACATGTAGTTTAAAAGTTAAAGCAAAACCTGCTGATAGCGGTGGTTCTTCAGGCGGTTCTTCAGGTGGTTCTTCAGGTGGATGTGGCGAGTGTAGTTGTAGATATGTATGGAAAGATTCTAATGGTAATGATCAATCAGCTTGGTATTGTGGTAGTATGGTATACGATGGTTGTAAAAGCAAGCAAAAATATTGTAAAACATCTAAAAATTCATGCAATTATGTTCGATATGAGGTTTGTAATTCAACAACAACAACGAAAAAACCAAGTACAACAGTGGATTATTGTAGCTTGAGTATACATCATGCATTATGTAGTACAACGACAAAAAAGACTACGGCTAAAACAACAGCAAAAAAGACTACTGCTAAAACAACAGCAAGAACAACAAGGAAACCAGGTGGTTGCTTCTTAGAGGGCACTAAAGTTTTAACTAATAATGGTTATAAAGATATAGATAAGATTAATGTTAATGATTATGTATTATCTTATAATGAATTAACAAAAGAAAATGAATATAAGAGGGTTAGTTATGTTTATATTCATAAAAAAATGAGTGATGTTTTATATACATTTACATTAAATGGTAAAAAGGTTGAAGCTTCTAGTCAACATAGATTTTATGTTATATCTGCTTTTGGTAATGAATGGATTAATGCAGAAGATATTAAAGTTGGTTATACATTAATGGATAAAGATGGAAATGTTTATAGAGTTGAGAAAATATCTAGAAAAAATATTATTGCAGATTTGTATAATTTAGAGGTAGAAGATAATCATACATATTATGTTTCTGAATCTAATATTCTTGTGCATAATGCAAAGGTTCAATTCTGAAGGTAAGTGATATTTAAATAGAATGGAGCTGAATATATGAAGAAAAAGCTAATTATATTAACAATGATTTTGGGTGTATTTGTTGTAGGACTCTCAATTTATAAATTCAAGATTTATGATACTAGTCAAAATTATAATTTTGATTATAGAGGTATTGAAAATAAAAAAAGTGATATTGTTTATAGTGATAAGTTAGATAGTGAAACTTATTCTGAAAATATAATTGTAGATAATTTACTATCTATTAATTATAGTTCAGAGTATGATGGTAAATCTATAGAAGGCACTGCTTATATTGGAGAAGATAAATATTTGTATTTATTAGATAATAAAGATTCTGAACCATATAGGGTTGATACAATTAAATTTAAGACTATGTATATGAATGATTATAAATATGACAATTTATATGTCATAATATATTTATTAACAGAAGATAATAAATTATATTTTTTGGAATTAACTGAAAATGATGTAAAAAAAGCTCATTTAGAAATAATAGAATCTAATATTGTGCTAACTAATTTTGTTAATATTAGTTATAATATGGATAGTTTTAAAACTAGGAATACATTATTTATGTTAGGTGAAAATGGATATATATATGATGTAGGTAGTGCTTCTAGATATACTAAAGATATTACAAGCATATTTGATACAATATATGTATATAGTGATAAAACTATGTCAAATATATATGGAAATATGTTAGAAGATAAAGAAGGTAATTATTATAAAATTAAATATGCATTTTATACTTATGGTGATAATGTTTTAATTGAGTCAGATCCAATTGTAATTATTACAGAGGATAATAAATTACTTTGTATTTATAGTGATATGTCATATGTATATGAACTTGATTTGAAAGTAAAAAATATTAATTTTGATGAAATAAATCCATATGTTGCAGGCAACTTACAAGTTGTACTTGAAAATGGTTATCAATTTGATTTTAAAGCGTTTTGTAGTGAGTACTATTGCATGTAAAACATTTAAAATATAGAAATCATATTATAAGAAGGGAATGTTTATGAAGAAAAATATAATATATATTGTATTATTAATTGTAATTTTATTAGTTGTATATATACTTAATATTCATAGTGAAGATAATGAAAAAAATAAATACATAATTAATAATACTGGTAGTGAGAAAATATATGATTATGAAATTAATTATAAAGAAGAATATAAAGATTATATAATTAATGATAATATTAAGGAAACATCTTATAGTATTGCAAATGATACTGATGTTATGTATGGTAAAGTTTATATTTCTTCAAATAATAAATTATATATTACTGATGAACTTAGAAGTAGAACAGAATTATTGCTAGATGAAGAGGTAATTACTTTATATAATCCTTTTGAGGATTTTGCTAAATGTTCAATATACGCCATTACAAAAAACGGTGAGTTATATCATGTTGGATTATCAGAGCCTTACATTAATGCAAAATATGCTGAAAAGATTAAATTAGAGAATAAAGTAACAAATTTTACTAGTTTAAAATTTAATTCATATAATGACGCTATTTATGATAGCATTGTTGTATTAACAGATGATGGAAATATGTATGATACAAGTTCATTAACTATATATAATCCATATTCTATTAATGTTTTAGGTAAATATATTGTCCATGCATCAAATGAAATATCAAATTTTAATAGAGAGTTTTTAGTAAATAAGGATGGCGATTATTATAAAGTTAAGACAATAATTACTTCAAATAATCCAATTAGTGACCTAGAAGGAAATCCAACAATTATAATAATTACAGAGGATAATAAATTAATTTATACTTTTGAAAATAAAGTTTATGAGAGCACTCTGACAGTTAAAAAGATTAGTATAGAAAATAATAAAATCATTGTTCAATTTAAACCATATAAAATTGTTATAGATGGTTCATATGATTTAAATTATTATCCAATTAAAAATAAGTAACTTATTAATAAAAAAGGTTTAAATATATATATTTTTAAACCTTTTTTTGTTATAATATATACGTGATGTTTATGAAGGAAATTGTTGAAATATTAAATAAAAATAATAAAACAATAAGTACCATGGAGTCTTGCACTGGAGGGTTTATTGCAAATACTATAACTAATATAGAAGGCGCTAGCAATGTTTTTAAGTTTGGTGCTGTAACATATTCTAATGAATTTAAAATAAAAATGGGAGTATCTAGTGATGTTATTGATAAGTATTCCGTTTATAGCATGGAAACATCTTGCCAGATGAGTAAATGTATTTGTGAATTTACTAATTCCAATTTTGGAATAGGTATTACAGGTAAGTTAAATAGATGTGATAATGCAAATATGTATGGTGATGATAGTACAGTTTATATAAGTATATATAACAAAGACACTCGGTGTTATACCAACAAAGTTGTAAAAGTAATTTATGAAAATAGAGAAGAAAATAAGAAATATATAATGGAAAGAGTAATAGAATTATTAAGAGGTGTTTTATGAAAATATATAATACATTAACAAAAAAAATAGAGGAATTTGTTCCATATAACAATGACACGGTAACAATGTATACATGTGGTCCAACTGTGTATCATTATGCACATATAGGCAATTTAAGAACATATATTTTTGAAGATATATTCGAAAAAAGCTTAAATTTTGTTGGATATAATGTAAAAAGATGTATGAACATTACTGATGTTGGTCATTTACAAAGTGATGCTGATACTGGTGAAGATAAAATGATGCTTGGTGCTAAAAGAGAAGGTAAAACTGTATATGAAATAGCTGATTTTTATACGAAAGCATTCTTTAGTGATACAGATAAATTAAATATAAAAAGACCTGAGATTATATCTAAGGCATCAGATAATATTAATATGTATATAAAAATTATAGATAAATTATTAGAAACAGGTTATGCATATAAGAGTGGTAATAATGTTTATTTTGATATTAGCAAAGCAAAAGATTATTATAAATTATCAGGTAAAAATGAACAAGAATTAATTATAGGCGCTAGAGAAGATGTTAGTCATGATGAAATGAAAAGAAATCCATTTGATTTTGCTTTATGGTTTACTAAGTCAAAATTTGATAATCAAGAAATGAAGTGGGATTCCCCATATGGTGTAGGATATCCTGGATGGCATATAGAATGTTCTGGAATATCATTAAAATATTTAGGTGAATATTTAGATATACATTGTGGTGGTGTTGATAATATATTTCCACATCATACTAATGAGATTGCACAAAGTGAAGCATATATTGGTCACAAATGGTGTAATTATTGGGTTCATGGAGAACATTTAAACGATAAAAGTGGTAAAATGAGTAAGAGTAAAGGTGAATTTTTAACTTTATCATTATTAGAAACAAAGGGATATAATCCATTAAGTTATAGATTTATGTGTCTACAATCACATTATAGAAATCAGTTAGTATTCTCATATGAATCACTTGATACTGCTCAAAGTGCATATGATAAACTTAAATCTAAGATTAAATCATTTAATAAGAATGAAGATATCTTAAATAATGATTTAATAAATAAATATATATTATTATTTAAAAATGAGCTAGAAAATGATTTAAATACATCTAATGCATTAACTATATTATTTGATGTATTAAAAGATAATGATTTAAATGATTATTCAAAATTATATTTAGTAAAAGAATTTGATAAAGTACTTTCATTAGACTTAATAGAAGAAAAAGAAGATATTTCTGAGGAATTACTAATAAAAATAAATACTCTTATTGAAAAAAGAAATATAGCTAAAAAAGATAAAGACTATGCTTTAGCAGATAAAATAAGAGAAGAATTAAAAGAAATGAATGTAGTTATAAAAGACACAAGAGAAGGTACTATATTTGAAATAATAAAATAAAAAAATGTAGGAGGAATAGTAAACATGTATGAGTATGATAGTAGTGCAACAAATAATGCATTAAATGATGCAAAAAAAGCAGAAACAACAATAAGTTTAATTCCAAATAATATATCGCAAGCTCGTTCTTTAGCAGGAAGCGTTAATGTTCCTGGGTTAGATTTTTTAAATGACTCATCAATACAAGAAACAATAACAATAGTATCTGGATATAGTTCAATAATAATTGGTATGATTTCAAAAGCAGAAAGAGATATGATAATAGAATGTATTTCAAACGGAGATACTACTAGACTTGTTCAATATGTTAATGAAGGAAAAATAAGTACCCAATCTTTAATAGAGTATTCAAAAGAATATATGGAAGACATAATGACTAATGGTAATTTAAAAAAGTATAATAGAAAATACAAAGTAATAGGGAAAACTCCTGGTTATAATAACCTAAATACTGCTTTAGAAAAATTAGGCTTTAGTGAGGAATTTATCTATAATTTATCAAGTGAATATTGTAAAAATTTAATAAATAATGATTTAATGTATACCAAAGAAGGAACAGTTACCATGGCAACTTCATTTGTTGGATTACTTGCAATGTTTAATTTGAAATTAGGTTATGCACATAAAGAATTTGATAGAAGTTATTTTGGATTTTACTTTGGTAATGGAGAAAATGCAGGATTAGGAGCTACAGACTGTTGTAATTATACAGACTGGCTTGCAAGATGCGTAGGTATAGACATTTATGGTTATGGTCCAAAAAGTAAATCATCATATTGTTTTGATGGAATAACTCCTAGAAGCGAAATATATGGTTGGAGTGGTAAAGATTATTTCACAAAAGGAGAAGGCGGAGATTATCTTATAAGCACAGGCCATATTATGATGGTACTAGAAAATGATGGTAAAGGATATTATTTTTCTGATAATGGAGATTTTGCAGAAATTGGATATATTACATACAATCAACTTGCAAATAGTGGATATCGTGTAGTAAATACAGATGCGTTATTTAGAAACACATCAAAACCCCATCCTGAAGAATATATTTGGTTAGATGAAAATGGTAATTTAGCATCAAAAAGAAGCAAAGGAATACAAACAAAAAAAACAGAAGTATTTGCAAATCCATATTGGTTTATAAACCAAAAAAATATAAACTTAACAGAAGAAGAACAACAAAGTTTAATAGAACAATACAATAAAAGAAATAAAAATCCAAACTTTACTGGTGTTGAATATCAACCTGTTAGTAAAGATGTTGAAGAAATACCTAATTTAGATGAAACTACAGAAGACATTTCTACTCCTTCAATAGAAGATAATACTGGAAATAGTGGTAATACTGGCAACAGTGGAAATACTGGCAACAGTGGAAATACTGGAAATAGTGGAA
>CAZKUP010000035.1:0-10997 GCA_964555985.1 uncultured Clostridium sp.
AAATTTTTAAAAAATCGCCATTAGACGATTGTTTCATATTGCAATTTTAGGTCACTATGTCTTGACAAAAGTTAAGTGTGCTATAAAATTATCTGTTATACTATATTTTACATATATTTATATAGAGGTGAAAAATTGAAAATAATTGTTTATGCTATAAGTAAAAACGAAAGCAAATTTGTAGAAAGATGGGTAAATTCTATGAGTGAAGCTGATGGTATATATGTACTTGATACAGGCTCTTGTGATGATACTGTTTTAAAACTTAAAAAACAAGGTGTAAATGTAGAAGAAAAAATAATAGATCCATGGAGATTTGATGTTGCAAGAAATGAATCATTAAAAATGATACCAGATGATACAGATATATGTGTATGTACTGATTTAAATGAAGTATTTGAAAAAGGTTGGAGAAAAAAATTAGAAAGTATTTGGAAAAAAGGCACTACAAGATGTGCATATAATTATAATTTTAGTCTAGACAAGAGTGGTAAACCACTAGTTAACTTTTATATAGAGAAAATTCATACTAAAAATGAGTATAAATGGACTCATCCTGTGCATGAAGTATTAACATATATTGGAAATAATAAAGAAGAAAAAATTACTACAGATGAAATAACATTAAATCATTATCCAGATATTTATAAATCAAGAAAAAGTTATTTACCACTACTTGAATTATCAGTAAAAGAATGTAGAGAATATGATAGAAATGTACATTATTTAGGAAGAGAATATATGTATTATAAAATGTGGAATAAAGCTATTGACACCCTTATATATCATCTATCTTTAAAAAGTGCTACTTGGAAGGATGAAAGAGGAGCATCTATGAGATTTATTGCAAGATGTTATAAAAACTTAAATAGATACGAAGAAGCTATTATGTGGCTTAATAAAGCTATTAAAGAAACACCTTATTTAAGAGATGCATATGTAGAAATGGCACTTTTATATTACGAATTAAAAGATTATGATAATGTTATAAAATATTCACTTGAAGCACTTAAAATAAAAACTCATCCTAAAACATATATAAATGAAGTATTTAGTTTTGATAATACATTATACGACATTTTATCAATTGCATATTACTATAAAAACGAATTTAATGAATCACTTAAATATGTTCTTTTAGCAATTGAAATGGATAAAAATAATGAAAGACTTCTAAACAATAAAAAACTAATAACTGATAAATTAAAATAAATTATTATATTCCTGTATAAGGAATATTTTCTTTGTATTCTTTATCACCTACAAAAAAATTAATATATGAAACATTTGTTCGCATATCATTATACTCTATATAATACTTAAAAATAACTTCACCCAAAACACCATCACTTGGAGAAAAAGAAAATGCTCCAGTAGTTTCATTTAACTCAATATCTTCTATATTACTATTTTCACTATGCTCCAATAAAACTATTTTATAATCATAATCAGTAATTACATCATTTGCTAAAATACCATCTTCTATAGATACAACAAGTATATCACTATTTTTTATTATATAATTAGAATAATTATAATTATCATTTTGAGTAATAAACTCATCTATATCATTTTTTAATAAATATGTTCTTTTTGCCGCTACAGAAGTTGTTACTATTAATAAAAGTATAAAAATTATTTTCTTCATAATAACCATCCATTCCTTTCACTTCGTTCAAGGCACACATAGTGATGAAAACAAAATTGTTTTCAGACTATCACCATTTTTATTATATAAAAATATACTTTATATTTTTGTCGAAATATTAATTAGTTTAGAACTTATTAATAAAAATCTACCATCAACAGTATAATTACAAGTTTGTAATATTAATATTTTATCTGAAATATTATTATCAAGATAAATATGACTATCATCATTTACTATATTCACATTATAAATTTTATAAGTATATACTTTAATTCCATCATATATTTCTATAATTCTATGTTTATCATAATACTCTTTATCTAAATAATTTTCTAACTCCTTAAATATAGTTTCTTCACTCTTAGAATTATGTCCATAAATAATTATTTTATTAGAATTAAAATTAGTTCTATAATCCATAAAAATACTACCTAAAATATTATATTTATTATCTATAGAATGATTTAAATAATAACTATTATCACTTCCCTTTACTAATAAAGTATTTATATTAGTATCTTTTATTTTTAATGCTCCAACAATATTATTATTAGAATATATTTTTTTATAATATATTATCTCATTTATATTATTAGTAGGAGTTATAAATAAAATTATAATATTTATTATTAAATACATACAAATATTTTTCTTCATAATTATCAATATAATTATATATTTTATAAATAGAAAATAATGTCAAAAAAAGAAGCAAATTAGCTTCTTATAAATTTATTTTTTTCTTAACAAAAGTTAACACAAATAATAACATAATAGAACCTACTAAACCATACATAGAATTATTATTTACAAATAATCCAGTATCAGGAATAGTTTCATATACATATCTTACAATTGTATCTTCTTCAGTAATTTGTCCTTTTTCATTACCTTTAACTTCTACTAAAACATATTTTTCAAATTCTTTAGCAGCAGTTTCATAATCATCAGAAACATTACCTTCAATAATTGTAGGATCAGCTATATCATTACCATTTTCATCTTCATATTTAACAATTACCTTACCATTAATAGCAGTATAATATAAATTAATTATATTCTCTTCTTCATTACTAGATATTAATAATTCTACAACATTAGATGAATCATATCTATAACCATATATATCTTCTATATGACTTTCACTTTCAACTTTTGTTCCATAAATTGCAGTTAAATTCTTAGAATCTCTAATCTTTTCATTAGTATTTTTATCTAAGTAATTAACAACATATTTAACTTCCTTAGCAGTATAATAGAAATTGATTACATTTCCTTCTACAGCTATAGTTATTGTTTTTGTTGTATCTCCAACTTTGTCATAACCAATTATATCTATTGCTGTTTCTGTTACAACATCCAAATATGTTTGATTTTTTTCAATTTTCTTATCAGCAAGTACTTTATTAGTACCTTCTTCTAAGTAATTTACTTCATAACTTAAATCTGTTCTCTTTGTATAGTAAATATTAATTACATTCTTTTCAACACCAATTACTAATATTTCTGGTGAAATTGAATCATAATCATATCCTTCTATATTAATTATTTCATCACTAGAATTTACTTTAGATTCAAATTCCATATTAGAAACTTTTTTAGATTCTTCTAATTCCTTATCAGTACCTTCTTCTAAGTAATTAACTGTATAACTTAAATCTGTTCTCTTCTTGTAATAGAAATTAATTACATTATTTGATACATTTATAGTTATTGACTTTGTTGTATCTCCAACTTTATCATATCCAGAAATATCTACTGCTGTTTCTGTTACAGTGTCTAAATATGTTTGGTTTGATACTTCTTTCTTATCAGCAAGTACTTTATTAGTACCTTCTTCTAAGTAATTAACTGTATAACTTAAATCTGTTCTCTTCTTGTAATAGAAATTAATTACATTATTTGATACATTTATAGTTATTGACTTTGTTGTATCTCCAACTTTATCATATCCAGAAATATCTACTGCTGTTTCTGTTACAGTGTCTAAATATGTTTGGTTTGATACTTCTTTCTTATCAGCAAGTACTTTATTAGTACCTTCTTCTAAGTAATTAACTGTATAACTTAAATCTGTTCTCTTTTTGTAATAGAAATTAATTACATTATCACTAGCATTAGCTTTAAGTTCAATTGTATTAGAAGTTGGTGCGACTTTAGTGTATCCAGCAATATCTATAGCATTTTCAGTTATAGAATCATATACATTTCCAGCTGTTTCTTTACTTGTTGCAAGTTTTTTTGTTGTTCCTTCTTCTAAGTAATTAACTGTGTATTTTGTTGGATTCTTTATAACTTTTAATGTTATTGTAGATGTATTACTTTTTACAACTGTAGATGTACCATTTACAACGACTGTAGACTCTACATAATACTTATATGTAATTGTATCAATAGTAGTTTTATTTGCTGTAAATGTAAATGCACCTGTTGTTTCATCAACATTTATGTAATCTAAACTTGTGCCATTTTCAACCAAAACTATTTTATCTGTTACACTAGCATTTTCATCAATATTTTTTATTTCTAATTTATCATTAGCTAAAATACCATTTGTTGCTTGTACAGTTAAAGTTGTGCCTTGTTTAACAAAATATGTATCATTTGTAGTGTAATTATCATCAACTGTTATACCTGGAATTGGTACATATGGTTTTTCAAATTCAATTGTTAATGGCATACTTGAACCATATTTTGGATTTCCTTCTGCTGATGTAGCAGTTAATTCTGCCTTAACATTTGTATACATACTACCATATTCATTATCAACAGCTTCTACTACATAACTTAAACTTTGTTTTTTAGATGAATCTATATCACCAACATTCCAAGTAATAGTAGTTGTACCATCTTCATTTACAACTGCTGTTGCACCACTTGGTAAAGTTCCTTCTTTAATTCTAAATCCTTTTGGTACAGTATCTGTAACAACTCCATTAGTTGCAACTATAGTTAAATTCTTAACCATTGCATTAAATGCATTTATTAATGTTGCTTTGTTTGCTGCTAGATAACTATATGTACTATCTGGATCAGATGAAATATTTTTTAAGAAAGTATCTGTTGTACTACCTGATGATACATTAAATCCAACTGTATATATTTTAATACCATTATTTTTCATAGTTGTTGCTTGAGCATTTGCTACAGTACTTGGTATACTATTTCCATTAACAGTACATGTTGATTCATCATCATGCCTATCTAACGAATCTTTATCACCAGCACCACATAATGTATTATTATTTCCAATAAAACGTGTTGGAATACCATCTGATAGTAAGATTACAACCTTGTTAGTGTCTATGCTTGAGTTTGCTAATAATGAATTTGCTTTTACTAATCCATCATGTATGTTAGTACCTTGACTACCCACACTATTTGGTATACTATCTATTACACTATTAACAGTAGATGCATCATTTGTTAGTTGGCTACTTGAGTAATCACTAAATACTCTAGTACCATAAGTAACTACTCCTACTCTTACTTTGTCTTTAGTATTATCATTTAATAATGACTTAACTAATTCTTTAGCAGCTTCTTTTACATCACTCATAGAACCATTCATACTAGCGCTTCTATCTAATACTAATACAACATCTGTTTTATCAGTTTTAGTAAATGAATTAGCATTTATTTCTAATGTTACTGTTGCACTCCTTCCATAAGTTATATCATCTTTTATTGCTGTCTTATTTAATAATATTTCTCCAGCGTCCCCTTCAGTTTCAGCGTTTACATAATTAATACCTGTTATAAATAACATTATTGATATAAGTAAAACTTGAACATATTTTTTAATCACTTAAATTCTCCTCCCTTACTTTTTTTGAATTTATTATAATTAATGAACCCTTAGGATTATATCCACAAGTTTGAAGCACTAGAATCTCATCATCAATAGTAGCTTTTGTACTTGTTTTATATATTGATTCATTTAATTGATTTACATGTTTTTGTAAATCATTTGGGAATATATTCATATGCTCATAATCTTGTGTTACTATTTGAACACTAAAAATTTCATAATAGATTTTTTTACTACCATCGTAAATCTCAACATATTTATGTGAATTATAAAAATCTTTATCTAAGTATTTTTCTAATTCTTTAAATGGTAATTCAAATACATTTGAGTTATGACCATATATATTTATTTGTTTCGAATTTAAGTCCACTCTATAATCAATGAATATTGAACCTCTCTCATCATATTCTTTGTTTAATGAATGATTTAAATAATATTTGTTGTTTGTACTTTTTACAATTAGATTATTTATTTTTGTGCCTTCTATTTTTATTGCTCCAATTATATCATTATTATTGTAATAATGTTTTAAATAATCTAAATCATATTCTGTATTCTTGCTACTTAATTCTATTATATTTTCTTCTTCTTGTTGTTTCTCATATACAAGTCGTTTCTCATATAATAGATTTATGTAGTCCATAGTAAACACAATACATAGTATAAGTACCACAAAATAGATACAATTAAATATTATGTGCAACACTTTCTTATTAGCCATAAATCCCCCTTACTTGAGAATATATCTCTAAGCAATTGCTTATAATACACATTTTTTTGAAAAAGTCAGCATTTTTCGACATAAAACTACATACACAAATATTTATTTTTAGTAAAATATGACAGCTATATTACTATAGCTATCATATTATTTGAACCCTTATTTACAACCTTAGTAAGAGTAGTTTGTAATTTATACCTAATATTTTCTGGCATCATAGATACTTTTGCTTGTATTCCTTCTTGAATAATATTGTCTAAACTTCTTCCAAATATTTCACTTTTCCATACACTACTTGGATCTTTTTCACTATCTTTCATTATATAATTAACAAGTTCTTTAGATTGTATTTCAGAGCCAATTATTGGTTCAAATGTACTTTCTACATCAACTCTTACCATATGTATAGAAGGTGCGACTGCTTTTAATTTAATACCATATCTATTACCATGTTTTAATACTTCTGGTGTTGATAATTTAAGTTCTTCTATTGAAGGTATTGCAACACCATATCCTGTTTGTTTAACCATTTTTAAAGCACCTTTAATATGTTCATACTCAGCTTTAGCTTCTTTTAAATCTTGGAATAAATTTATTAAATCAGCCCTACTATTTATATTTACACCTATAATTTCATTAAGAATATCATTATATAAATTACTAGGTGCGACTAAGTTAATAGTAACTATTCCATTTTCAGCATCTACATCTGATAAATATGCTTTTTCAATATATTCATTAGTTATAAAATGTGCATTTATTTTTTCTACATCTCTTAATTTATCTACCTCTACAACACATTCTTTTATTTTATTAATATATTCAGTTTTTAACCAATGATCATGATTTAAACACGCAATCCATTCTGGCATATTTACATTTATACTTAATATTGGAAATTCATATAGTGCTTCTTTTAATATATTATATGAATCTTTTTCAGTCATAGTTTCAACACTTATTGGTATAGTTGGAACATCATATTTTTCTTTTAAATTATTTGCAAGTCTTTCTGTTTCAGGAAGCATTGGATGTGTTGAATTAAGAAGCACAATAAAAGGTTTACCTATTTCTTTTAACTCATTTATTACTTGTTCTTCTTTTTCTTCATAACATTTTCTTTCTATTTCTCCAATTGAACCATCAGTAGTAACAACTATACCTATTGTCGAATGATCCCTTATTACTTTTTCAGTACCTATTTCAGCTGCTTCTATAAATGGTATTTGTTCCTCATACCAGGGCGTTCCATCATTTCCATACAAGATGATTAAAAAAAATAAATCTAGCCCTTATATTTCCTGACTTTTCTTCTATAAAAGAGTGGTATCCCAAAACGCATTAAAATCCTTAATATTATAATGTATTTCTACTTTTTTATCTTTAGTTATATAAATTTTATTAATTATTCTATGAATCATCTCTTTAGTTGGATTCTTCATATTTAAAAAATCTGTTACTATTTGTTTATAATCTATTCGTATATTATCAATATCTAGAATCTCTTTCTTTTCTTCTTCATAATTACTAATTTTATTTTCTAACTCTTTAATCTCCTCGTTTGTATTATTAGATAATTTAATATACATCTCAGTTGAGATAAGCCCATTAAATTTATCATCATATAAAGTTTCTAATTTATGTTTTAATTTCTTAACTTTGTTTTTGGTAAGAAAAATTTTATCATCTATTTCTTTCGTAGGATTTTCTTGTTTAGCAAACAGCTTTTCAAATATCTCTGGATTCATATACATTGTACATTTTTTCTTAAGTGATTCAAAAACTGTCTTTTCCAATTTTTCATAATCTACAAAGTGCGAAAAACAAAATCCATATTTACTAAATCTTCTATATCTAGCACAATTCATAGAAATTCTATCTCGTTTTTTATCATAAGAAATACTTAATTTAGAACCACAGTCTTTACAATACACTAAACTTTCTAATATATAATCTACACATCTTCTATTATCTGCGTAAGTGTTATGTCTATTTCTTATTTGTTGTGCTAAATTAAATGTATTTTCATCTATTATAGGTTCATGTGTATCTTTTACAACTATCCATTCTTGCTCTGGAACTTTTCTTCTTTTCTTTGTTTTATAGTTTATATTGGATGATGTATGTTGTACCAAACAACCAGTATATACTCTATTTTTTAATATATTATTAACTGCATTATGTTTCCATATCTCTGGATGGTCAAATTTATAACTTCTACAAATCATTCCTTCACGAAGAATAGGTGTTTTAACACCAGCAGTTGTTAATATATGCCCTATTGCACTTGTACCATAACCATTTATATATAATTCAAATATTTGCTTTACAACTTTTGCTGTTTCTTCATCAACAATTAACTTATGTTTATTATTTGGGTCACGAATATATCCATAAGGAGGAACACTGCCACAATACTTACCTTCAGATTTCATCGCCATTAAAGAACTTTTTACTTTTTTTGAAATATCTTTAGCATACATATCATTCATACTTAATTTGAATGGCATCATATCACTTCCAGATGTTTCTTTAAAAGTATCTATGTCATCATTAATAGCAACATATCTAATATTATTTTCAGGAAAATATCTTTCAATATATCTACCTGTTTCAATGTAATCTCTTCCTAATCTTGATAAATCCTTTGTTATTACCATATTTATTTTTTTTGATTCTATATCTGATAATAACTTTTTAAATCCTGGTCTATTGAAATTTCCACCAGAATATCCATCATCTACATATTCATCTACTGGAACAATACCATTAGCGTGTAAATAACCAGAAATCAAACTTCTTTGATTTCCAATACTTTCACTTTCCAAATCATCTCCATCTTCTCTAGATAATCTAATATACATTGCGACTTTAAAAGAACTATTATTATTTATTTTGTTGTACATTAATCTCCTTTCCTAATAATATAATTCCATTAATCTCATATGGATATTATATATTAATTTACTATATATTTAAATACTTTATGTATTCATTTGTAATAAATACTTATTGTAATAATTCATTATACATGTTTTTAATACATCTTCTAACTCTTCTCCTGTTTCATTATAAAATTCTTCTATTTCGTACATTTATAACCTCCTATCTCTTAACTATATTTATATATTTAAAAAAAAGACCATCATTTATAAAAACATTGGCCTTCAAATACTGACATATATTATCATTAACACTTATTTATAATATAAATTTGCTTTCTTATAAATACTCATAATTTAAATTCATTTATATACTATCTTTCTAGTTTTGAACTCAAAAAAAGATATGTCGTTAAACATACCGTTAATTATTTTTTTTAAAATCCCTATGATATTTCATAGGGATTTGACGACTTATGGTTTCGAAAGTTTCATAAGTACCAATCAATATAAAACATATCATAAATTATGATCATCATCAATAGTTTAAATAAAACTTTATAAATTTCATCGTAAGTTTATAATAGAAATCTTAATTTTTCAAATTTCCAATAGAAACAACATATACACCATCTTCACGAATATAAGATAATTCTGATGCAGTTAATACCATTAAAAATGCTGGTTCACCACTTTTATCTATATCAATTTTATCTTTAAATTGAATTAATGTCTTAGCTGCTTCATCAATTTGTTTTGCTCCTAGTTTAACCTCAATTGCACCCCATTTTCCATCTCTAGTTTTTAATATAAAATCAACTTCAAAATCCTTATTATCCCTAAAATAGAATAAATCTGCATTTATAGATTCAGCATATATTTTTAAATCTCTATAACATAAGTTTTCAAAAATAAATCCAGTAAAATTCAAATCATTTATCAAATCATCTTTTTTTAATCCTAAAGATGCTATTGCTATAGAAGGATCTACTAATTCTAATTTAGGACTTGTTCTTAATTGTATTGATGATCTCAAATTTAAATTAGTTGCGGGAACATATTCAAGCACAAATAATTTTTCTAATGTTGCTATATAATCATCAGCTGTTGGTCTTGAAACTTCTTGATTAAATAAATTTGTTATGTCGCTTATAATTGTAAACTTATTTGTTGATGTTGAAACATTTCTACTAATACTTTTTAATAATGCTCCCATTTTATATTTATCACGTTCAATTCCATCTACAGTTCTTACATCTTCATTAACTAAACTTTGAACATATTCTATCGCAACCTTAAATTTATTTTCACCATCAATATTTAGTGACTCAGGCCATCCTCCTCTTATCATTACATTAATAATATCTTCAAAAGATAAATCCGAAACTCCAGATATATCTTTTCCATTTATAATATCTGTTAAAGATACTTTCCCATTTGATTCACCAGATTCAAACAATGACATTGTTCTCATTGTTAATTTTGTTATTCTACCTGTTCCTGTATGCATAACTTCATTTTCAACAGGTCTTGCTGATCCTGTTAGTATATATTGACCTTTTAATCCTGAGTGATCGATATTCATTCTAATAGAATCCCATATAACAGGATACATTTGCCATTCATCAAATAATCTTGGTTTTTCACCTTCTAAAAATAATGATGGTTTAGTATTACTAATATTATCATATTGAATTTTTTTATCGGGATCTTGTAATTCAACTAGGCTATTACAAAATTGCCTTGCAGTGGTTGATTTTCCACACCATTTTGGTCCTTCTATTACAATCGCTCCCATATATTCAAGTTTATTTTCTATTATACTATCTACAATTCTAGGCATATATTTTTTCATAAATGAATTCCTCCTAATATCATTATATAACATTATTAATGTTTTGTAAAATATCATTTTACATTTTGTACTGTTTT
>CAZKUP010000036.1:0-10996 GCA_964555985.1 uncultured Clostridium sp.
TACCATAAAGATTATTACTAGATAGAAATATCTAGTTTTTTTTCATTAATTCAATTCTAATACCCAGTACTCCATAATGAACTTGTTTTTCTTTTGTATAAAATTGTTCAAGAACACTAATTAATTCTTCTTTTGTCATAGATTTATCTGATAAAATAGAAATATCAAAATCTTTAAACATATCTTCAAAAGAATTATATCTTAATAATCCAATAACTTTTGCATTAAATGATTCTGTTAATTCATCTTCTTTTAAAAATTTTATAGTATCACCAATTTTAATTTGTTGCCTTTTTTCATCAAAAAGTCTAATTTCAATTCTTTTTGTGCCATTAAGTATAAAATTATAATACCTAGGTTGTAATTTCATTTTATGTTCCATATTTTTTTCCTCTTTATGTTTATTATATCATTGAATTAATAGAAGAAATACTTTTTTAATTATTAATATTTAAAAAAAATTACAAAAAATATACAAAATTTGATATACCTCTTTTATTTTTTTTAAAAATATGCTATAGTTATTGATGTATGGGGCGTTAGCTCAGTTGGTAGAGCAACTGACTCTTAATCAGTGGGTCTAGGGTTCGAATCCCTAACGCCCCACCATAATATGTATGTATATATCTAGTAATGATTTTATTAGATATTTTTTTATCTTTTTTAATAGTTTATACATTTAAAAAAGAGTAAAATAGTGTAATCTTTTATAAAATTACTTTTTAGTTAATTCGACATATTTATATGAATAAATTAGATATAATCAATTTAAGGTGATTGGATATGTTTATAGGATCAAGACTAAGAAAGCTTAGGAAAGAGAAAGGAATGACTCAAACAGCACTTGGTGATTTACTTAATGTAACAAAGGTTAGTGTTTGCTGTTATGAGAAAAATGTAAGAGTGCCAAGTTTAGAAACGCTTGAGGATTTGTCCGAAATATTTGGAGTTAGCTGTGATTACTTTTTAGGTAATGACATTCCAGTTGTAAAAGATGATAGTTCTAATTACTCTTTTTATGCTTCAAAAGAAGAAATAGCTTTTTTAAAGTATCTAAGACTTAATAAGAACTTATATATAAAACTGTGCAACGACCCAAAAAGATTGATGGATTTAATAGAAATGAAATTAAAATAGTAGTAGTAGTTACTACTATTTTTGCAAGTTTATTTGTATATTTTTCGTATTTATGCTATATTATAAATGTGAATGGCGATAATATTTGGTTATATAAAAATGGAGGGATTTATGGATTTATTACTTATAATTGTGCCTTTTATATTAATTTTATTATCTCAGAGCTATATTAATTCTTCTTATAGAAAATATAGTAATTGTGAGATTAAAAGTAATATAAGTGGTAGTGAGGCAACTAAGATGATTCTTGAGAAATATAATTTGGATAAAAAAATTAAAATTAGTAAGGTATCTGGTACTTTAACTGATAATTTTAATCCTCATAGTAATGTTATTAGTTTGTCTAGTGATATATATAGTGAAAGGAGTATTGCAAGTGTTGCAGTTGCAGCTCATGAGTGTGGTCACGTTCTTCAGCATGAAGAAAAATACTTCTTTATTATGCTTAGAAGTATTTTGGTGCCTATTGTAAATTTTTCATCAAAATTTGGATATATAATTATGATTTTAGGTGTATTATTTAGTGCACTTGACTTAGCAATGATAGGACTTATATTTATGTCTTTAGCACTTGTTTTTCAACTTATAACTCTTCCTACTGAGTTTGATGCATCTAAAAGAGCTAAGAATGAATTAGCAGCACTTGGTATAATTAGTAAGGAAGAAGAGCCCATGGTAAAAGATATGCTTAGAGCAGCAGCTTTTACTTATTTAGCAAGTTTCTTTGCTAATTTAGCACAGATGATTAGACTTTTCTTAAATTTAAGAAGAGATGATTAAAGAATTTTATCTATGATACCGTAGTTAAGAGCTTCTATGCTTGTCATGAAGTTATCTCTTTCGGTATCATTTTCTATTTGTTCAATACTGTTATTAGTCATTTCTGCAAGCATATTATTCATTTTATTTTTAATTCTAATAATTCTTTCTGCTGCTATTTTTATTTCAGTTGCTTGTCCCTTCGCACCACCTAATGGTTGATGTATCATTATTTCACTATTTTTAAGAGAATATCTTTTCCCTTTTTTTCCACTTGCTAGAAGAAACGCAGCCATAGATGCAGCCATTCCTACACATATTGTTGAAACATCACTTTTTATAAAATTCATTGTGTCAAATATTGCCATTCCAGATGTAATACTACCACCATTTGAATTTATATATATACTTATATCATCATGATTAATAGAGTCTAAATAAAGAAGTTCTGCAACTACAATATTTGCAAGATTATCATCTATTTCACCAGAAAGCATTATTATTCTATCTTTTAATAGTCTTGAATATAAATCATAAGCTTTTTCTCCATTATTAGTTTTTTCAATAATTGTTGGAATCATTTCTATCACCCATATATATATTAAGCAAAAAATATAAAATATATTCTGTCTAAAAGTGACAAATTATGTACAATAATAAGACAAAATATATTTCAAATGTTATAATTTACCTGAGGGTGATAATTATGGACAAAATAAAAATATTCTATAAACATCAAGAATATAGTTATAAAAAGGGTGTTAGCTTATTAGATGTGAGTAATGATTTTAAAAATGAATTTAATCATCCAATTCTAGCAGGAAAGATAAATGGAGAATTAAGAAGTCTTGATACTCAAATATTAGAGGATTCTGTTGTTAAGTTTTATGATGTAAATAGATCCAATGGTAATAGGGTATATGAAAGAACAGCAATATTTATTTTATCTAAAGCAGTAAAAGATGTCTTAAATAAAGAGGTATTTGTTGAGCATTCTATTGATAGAGGAATATATTGTATAGTAGATGGATTAAATGAAGAAAGTTTAAATAAGATTAATAATAGAATGCAAGAAATAATTGATAGTAAAATGACTATTTCTAAGTATACAATGAATAGATTAAAGATGATTAATTATTTTAAAGAAAATGGATTATTTTCAAATGCTAATTTATTAAAATATGTTAGTAATAAAACTATAACTGTGTATAAATTAGGTGATTTATATGATTATTTTCATGGTGAAATGTATTTAGATACATCATGTATTACAAGTTATAATTTAAAATATTTAAGTGGTAATGGATTTGTCATTATGCTACCAACAATATATGATGACGGAGTTGCTAAAGAGTATGTACATCATGAACAATTCTTTAATTCAGTTGTTGATTATATAAAGTGGACAAATAGTATTGGTGCGAGAAACTTTAATGATATAAATACTAAGTTATCAATGGGTAAATGGAATGATTTAATATTTATGAGTGAGGCAACATATAATAAATCTCTTTTAGATATAGCAGAAGACATATCTAAAAAACCAAGTATTAAGATGGTTTTAATAGCTGGACCTTCTTGTTCAGGAAAAACAACAACTTCAAAAAAACTAGAGTTATTTTTAGAAGGAAAAGGCTTGAAACCTGTTGCAATCTCAGTTGATGATTATTTTAAGGAAAGAGATGAAACACCACTAGATGAGAATGGCTTTAAAGATTATGAATCAATTAGAGCAATTGATACAGAACTTTTTAATGAACAAATAAGTGATTTATTAGATGGAAAAGAGGTTTTACTTCCAACATTTAATTTTGTAAATGGTACGAAAGAATATAAAAAGAAATTAAAATTAGATGAGGACAGTATATTAATTATAGAAGGCCTTCATGCATTAAATGATGAACTTACTAGCAAAATACCAAAAGAAAAGAAATTTAAAATATATATATCACCTCTAACAGGCCTTAATATAGATGACCATAATAGATTAAATACAACAGATAATAGATTATTAAGAAGAATAGTTAGAGATAATAGAAGAAGAGGAAGAAATGCAAGTGCATCACTAGAGTCTTGGAGTAGAGTAAGAGATGGCGAAACAAAATATGTATTCCCATATCAAGATAAAGCAGATATTGTTTTAAATACATCTTTAATTTATGAAATGAGTGTACTTAAAGTATATGCTGAACCACTTCTATTCTCAGTAAGAGAAGATGATGTAAATTATAGTGAAGCAATAAGACTTATAAATATACTTAGAATGATATTACCAATGCCAAGTGCAAGTATTCCACTTGATTCAGTTATGAGGGAATTTATTGGTAATGGTTGCTTTGAAGAATAATTAGGAGGAAATATGATAAAAGTAGCAATAAATGGATTTGGAAGAATAGGAAGATTATGTTTTAGAGAGTGTTTTGAAAGTGATGAATTTGAAGTCGTTGCAATAAATGATTTAACCGATTCAAAAACTTTAGCACATCTTTTGAAATATGATTCAATACAAAAAAGATATGAAAAAGAAGTAAGTTTTGATGAAAATAATATTATTGTAAGTGGTAAAGAAGTAAGGGTTTATAAAGAAAAAGATCCCGCATGCTTACCATGGAAAGAGTTAGGAGTCGATGTTGTATTTGAATGTACAGGATTCTTTACTAAAAAAGAAGATGCAATGAAACATATAGATGCTGGTGCTAAAAAGGTTATTATTTCCGCACCAGCAAAGGGAGATGTTAAAACTGTTGTATACGGAGTTAATGAAGAAATATTAGATGGTAGTGAAGAAGTAATTTCTGCTGCAAGTTGTACAACAAATTGTCTTGCACCAATGACAAAAGTAATAAATGATAATTTTACTATAAAATATGGTACAATGACTACAATACATGCATATACTAATGATCAAAATACATTAGATTCTCCACATAGAAAAGGAGAACTTAGAAGAGCAAGAGCAGCAGGAGTTAATATAGTTCCTAATAGCACAGGAGCAGCAAAAGCAATTGGACTAGTTATTCCATCTTTATCTGGTAAATTAGATGGAAGTGCACAAAGAGTGCCAGTTGCAACAGGTTCACTTGTGGAATTAGTATGTGTACTTGATAAAAAGGTTACAAAAGAAGAAATAAATCAAGTAATGAAACAAAATGCAAGTGAAACACTAGGATATACAGAAGATGAAATAGTGTCATCTGATGTTATTGGAACAAGATATGGTTCATTATTTGACGCAACACAAACAAAAGTAATAGATACTGAAGAAGGTCAACTTGTAAAAGTAGTTGCATGGTATGACAATGAAATGGGTTATACTTGTCAAATGATTAGAACTGCAAAATATTTAATTAAATAAATTGACAAAAAAATTTGTTTGACACATAAATAAAATATATGGTACAATGTAATTGTTGAAGGGAAACTTCATATAATAAAAAAGGAACACTTAAATATTTGAGTGTTTAAGTGCTTACCAAATATTTGTGATGCACTATCTCATTAGAGATGGTGCTATTTTAATTATTTCATATACAATTAATATAAGAAATAATATTATAATTATAAGTACAAAAATTAGAAAATCTTTTTTACTCATCAAGACCACCTCCTATAAAATATTAAATTGTGGTGGTAAGCACCCAAACTATTTAAATGTTCCAAAAGAATTATATCAAACATAAGTTCGTAAAGCAAGAATAAATTAACATAAAATAAACAAATGAATTGTATTTTTAAGTAGTATTATCTAAAGTTAGCATCTTTGTTAAAATCTTTGAAAAAAATATGAATAATAACCTTGACAACTATTTTACTTAGTGTTATATTAATTACGTTTGTTAAAACGTGGTTTTAACTTATATTTATAAGTTTTACGACACACCCCGATGTGTGTTAAGAAGAAAGGAGTTAATATATGTCTACAATTAATCAATTAGTTAGAAATGGTAGAGGTAAGAAAGTTAGAAAACCTAAAGCTCCTGCATTAGGTGTTGGAATGAATACTATTCAAAGAAAACAAACTAAGCAAGATGCACCTCAAAAACGTGGTGTTTGTACTCGTGTTGGTACAACTACACCTAAAAAACCAAACTCAGCATTAAGAAAATATGCGAGAGTTAGATTATCTAATGGTATGGAAGTTACTTGTTATATTCCTGGCGAAGGACATAATTTACAAGAACATAGTGTTGTATTAATTCGTGGTGGACGTGTTCCAGATTTAATCGGAGTTCGTTATCACATTATTCGTGGTACCCTAGATACTGCTGGTGTTCAAAATAGAGCACAAGGCCGTTCTAAATATGGTGCTAAAAAACCTAAGAAAAAATAGTAAGGAGGAATTATAAATGCGTAAAAGAAGAGCTGTTAAAAGAGATGTTTTACCAGATCCAATATTCCATTCAAAGGTTGTTACTAAGTTAGTAAATCAAATAATGGTTGATGGAAAAAGAGGTAAAGCTGAAACAATCGTATATGATGCTTTTGATATAGTTAAGGAAAGAACAAATTCTGATCCTAATGAAGTGTTTATGAAAGCATTAGAAAATATTAAACCAGCTTTAGAAGTTAAAGCAAGACGTGTTGGTGGTGCAAATTATCAAGTTCCTATGGAAGTTAGTCATGATAGAGCTCAATCACTTGCACTTCGTTGGTTAAATACTGCTGCTAAGGCAAGAGGTGGCAAATCAATGGCTGAGAAATTAGCTAATGAATTAATAGATGCATCAAATAATACAGGTGGTGCAGTTAAGAAACGTGAAGATACACATAGAATGGCAGAAGCTAATAAGGCATTTGCTCATTATCGTTGGTAGGAGGTAAGTTATGGCACGTGAATATTCACTAGAAAATACACGTAATATTGGTATCATGGCACACATTGATGCTGGAAAGACTACTTTCTCAGAACGTGTATTATATCATACAGGTAAAATCCACAAAATTGGTGAAACACATGATGGTGAATCACAAATGGACTGGATGGAACAAGAAAAAGAACGTGGTATTACAATAACATCTGCAGCAACTACTGCATTTTGGAAGGGTAATAGAATTAACTTAATAGATACTCCTGGACACGTTGACTTTACAATTGAAGTTACAAGAAGTTTAAGAGTTCTAGATGGTGCTATTGCACTTTTAGATGCTAATGCTGGTGTTGAACCACAAACTGAAAATGTTTGGAGACAAGCTACAAGTATGGATGTCCCAAGAATGATTTTCGTTAATAAAATGGACAAATTAGGCGCTGACTTCTTTGCAAGCGTTAAGAGTGTTCATGAAAGATTAGGTGCAAATGCTGTTGCAGTAGAATGCCCAATTGGTGCTGAAAATGAGTTTAATGGTGTTGTTGACCTAATAACAAGAAAAGCATACCATTATGATGGTAATGCTGATGAAAATTATACTGAAATAGAAATTCCAGAAGATCTTAAAGACAAAGTTGAATCAATGAGAAATGAACTTATTGAAGCAGTTTCTGAATTTGACGATCAAATTATGGAAGATTATTTAGAAGGTAAAGAAATATCAGTTGAAGCAATTAAGAAAGCAATTCGTAAAGGTGTTTTAGCTGTTAAATTCTTCCCAGTATTCTGTGGATCTGCATTATCAAATATGGGTGTTAAATTAGCACTTGATGGTGTAATTGATTACTTACCAGCACCAACAGATGTTGCAGCATTTAAATGCCAAACTATGGATGGAGAAGATGCAGTAAGACATCCTTCTGATTCTGAACCATTTGCAGCTTTAGCATTTAAAATAATGACTGACCCATTCGTTGGAAGACTTTCATTCTTTAGGGTTTATTCTGGTACATTAAAGAGTGGTTCTTATGTACTTAACTCAAATAAGAATGTTAAAGAAAGAGTTGGTAGAATTCTACAAATGCATGCTAATACAAGAACTGAAATATCTGAAGTATATGCAGGTGATATAGCTGCAGCAGTAGGACTTAAAAATACTACAACTGGTGAAACATTATGTGATGAAAAACAACCAGTTATATTAGATAAGATGGAATTCCCTGAACCAGTTATAACAATAGCAATTGAACCAAAATCAAAAGCTGATCAAGAAAAGATGGGAATCGCTCTTACAAAATTAGCAGAAGAAGATCCAACATTTAGACAAAGAACAGACCAAGAAACAGGGCAAACAGTAATATCTGGTATGGGTGAATTACACTTAGATGTACTTGTTGATCGTATGAAAAGAGAATTTAATGTTGAAGCAACAGTTGGTAAACCACAAGTTGCATACCGTGAAACATTAACACAAACTGCTGAATGTGAAGGTAAATACATTAAACAATCTGGTGGTCGTGGACAATATGGACATGTATGGATTAAATTCGAACCAAATCCTGAAAAAGGATATGAATTCGTTGATGCAATCGTTGGTGGTGTTGTTCCAAGAGAATATATACCAGTTACTGATAAAGGACTTCAAGAAGCAATGGCTGGAGGAATTCTTGCAGGTTATCCAATGGTTGACGTTAAAGCAACATTATTTGATGGATCATACCATGATGTTGACTCATCAGAAATGGCTTATAAGGTTGCAGCTAGTCTAGCTTTAAAAGAAGCAAAGAATAAATGTAAACCAGTATTACTTGAACCTATAATGAAGGTTGATGTAGTAACACCAGAAGAATATTTTGGTAATGTTATGGGAGATTTAACTTCAAGAAGAGGTCGCCCAAGTGGACAAGAATCTGTTGGTAATGCAATAAGATTAACAGCTTTAGTGCCACTAGCTGAAATGTTTGGATATGCAACAAGTTTAAGAAGTAATTCTCAAGGAAGAGCAACATTCCAAATGATTCCAGACCACTATGAAGAGGTACCTAGAAACATTGCTGAAGAGATAATTAAAAAAAATGGTGCAAAATAATATAAAATAAGTGTAAACCTCTTGATAAATTCAAGAAGTTTAGATAAAATATAATAGTAAACAAATTTAAGGAGGAAAATTATTATGGCAAAAGAAAAATTTGATCGTTCTAAACCACACGTTAACATTGGTACAATTGGACATGTTGACCATGGTAAGACAACAACAACTGCTGCAATCAGTAAAGTTCTTGCAAAAAGAGGATTAGCAGAACAAGTTGACTTTGATAATATCGATAAGGCTCCAGAAGAAAAGGAAAGAGGTATTACAATTAATACTGCTCATATCGAATATCAAACAGAAAAGAGACACTACGCACACGTAGACTGTCCAGGACACGCAGACTATGTTAAAAACATGATTACAGGTGCTGCACAAATGGATGGAGCTATCTTAGTTATAGCTGCAACAGATGGTCCTATGGCTCAAACTAGAGAACATATCTTACTTGCTAGACAAGTTGGTGTTCCAAGAATGGTAGTTTATTTAAACAAGTGTGATATGGTTGATGATCCTGAGTTATTAGACTTAGTTGAAATGGAAGTTAGAGAATTATTAACTTCTTATGGATTCGATGGAGATAATACTCCAGTAATCAGAGGTTCATCATTAAAAGCTCTTGAAGGAGATGCTGCTTATGAAGATAAGATTATGGAATTAATGAATGCTGTTGATGAATGGATTCCAACTCCAGAAAGAGATACTGATAAACCATTCTTAATGTCAATTGAAGACGTATTCACAATTACAGGTCGTGGAACTGTTGTTACAGGACGTGTAGAACGTGGAGAATTAAAATTAAATGAAGAAGTAGAAATCGTTGGTATTAAAGATACAAGAAAGACTACAGTAACAGGAATTGAAATGTTCCGTAAACAATTAGAGTCTGCTCAAGCAGGAGATAATGCTGGTGTATTATTACGTGGTATTACTCGTGACGAAGTAGAACGTGGTCAAGTACTTGCTAAACCAGGAACAGTTACTCCTCATACTAAATTCGAAGCTGAAGTTTATGTACTTTCTAAAGAAGAAGGCGGAAGACATACTCCATTCTTCTCAAATTACAGACCTCAATTCTATTTTAGAACAACAGATGTAACTGGTGTTATAGAATTACCTGCTGGTACTGAAATGGTTATGCCTGGAGATAATACAACTATGACAGTTGAATTAATCCACCCAATAGCTATTGAAAATGGTACTAAGTTCTCAATCCGTGAAGGTGGAAGAACTGTTGGTTCTGGTGTAGTAACTAAAGTTATTCAATAATTAAATTAAACAAATTAAGAAGATGAAGAAATTCATCTTTTTTATTTTAAAAAAATAATGTCATCATTTAGGTATTTCACATACAATAATTTGGGAGTGATTTAATGAATAATGACTATAAAGTAGTTGTAGACGCAGGGCATGGTGGAATAGAATAAATCCAAAATAATTGAATGACTATGAATAATGATAAATATAGTAAATAAAGATACTTTGTTTAAAAAAGTATCTTTTTAAATATCCTTTAAAATGATATAATTAGTCTGAAGTTAGGTGATATAATGTTAGATAAAGTTATAAATAATTTTATTTTTTTTAGATTATTATATATTGTGATAGTTACTTTAATTGGATTTGAAGTAATAAGTGACTTAAGGAAAAAAGATAAGATTGAAATAAAAGAATATTTAAATATTAAAAAAATCAATATTACATTATTGTTAAAATATTTATTTTTATCATTTATTGTTAGAATTTTATTAGAACAATTAGTTATATTTTTGAATACACCTGTAACTGATATACAAATTCCTGTAAATATTTTTGAAATAATAGTTGAGTTAATTATGTCTTGTATTTTTGCACCAATTTTTGAAGAAATAATATTTAGATTTGGATTATATAAAAAATTAAATAAGAAATTAAATGTTTTTATTTCAATATTAGTAACGTCCATAGTATTTACTTTAATACATTTCTATAATGTCGATGGTTTTGTTATATTGTTAGGAATAAGTTTAGTATGGCACTATTCATTATATAAAACAAATAATATAATTTATCCTATTTTTTTACATTTTATTCATAATTTATACGCAGTGAGTAATAATTTACTTAATTATAGTAATTATTGGTATATATTATTAGGAGTAAGTATTATTGGATATATTTTTACAATAAAAAAGCAGAAAAATTGATTTCTGCTTTTTAAAAT
>CAZKUP010000037.1:0-10969 GCA_964555985.1 uncultured Clostridium sp.
CACACCCCCCCCCCATATTTGTCAAGTGTTTTTTGTAAATTTTTACATTTTTTTATAAAAAAAATTATTTGCAAATTATTTTATCCTATTTTTTTCTCAATATTCCTTATATTATAAAGAATTTTAATAATATTGTTGTATAAATTTATTTGCAAATATTTATTATATATATTTTAATTTGTTACTAAGTTTGTATTAATTATTATATTTTTATTATTATTTAGTATTTCATCAAATATTTTATCTTCTATATATTCATTTATTAATTCATTTATTTTTTTTGCACCATATTCTTCATATTCTGATTTTTCTATTATTTCGTTTATAATATTATCTGATATTTCTAGTTTTATATTATATTTATTTTTTATTTCTTCTATTTTATTTAGAATTATATTTTTTATATTGTTTTTGTTTAAATTATTTAAAATTATTATTTTATTTATGTTATTAACAAGTTCTGTACCTAGTATTTGTTTTATTTTATTTATTTTATTTGTTTTATTATTTGAGAATCCTAATGTATTTTCTTTTATATCAATATTTGTGGTCATTATAATCATTCTATTTTTAAAATTTATTTCTCTTCCTCTACTATCTCTTAGTTTTCCTTCTTCTATTGCATTTAAAAATAGTTTAATTACATTTTTATTAGCGTTTTCTATTTCATCTAATATTATAATTGAATTTTGTTTATCTTTTATATCATCAAATATTGTTTTTGTTTCATTATAACCAACATAGCCCGGAAGAGCGCCTACTATTTTACTTAATGATGCACTGTCTTTAAATTCATTCATATCTAATTTAATAACATTTATTCCTGCTATTAATTTTGAATATTCTTTAGCTAAGTAGGTTTTTCCTACACCTGTATTTCCACATAATAAAATACTAATTGAGTTAAATATGTTAGTATTCATTCTTTTTGATATTAAAATCATATCATTTACTTGTTTTTCTTGTCCAATAATTTTTTTATTTAATTTATCAATTAATACATTAACATTGTTATTATCAAGTTCTAAAATAGGCATATTTGTTTTATTTTTTATTACTTCTATTATATCTTCTTCTAAAACTATTTTTTTATTAATATTTTTATTTAATTCTAGTTCATTTATTTTACTAGTAAGTTTATCTTCTTCTTTTTTTAATTTATATGCTTGATTAAATTCATTTGAAATAATATATTTATTTTTATTGTTTATTACTTTACCTAATTTATTTTTTGTTTCTAATAGTTCTTTTTCTTTATTAGTTAATTTAAGTGATACTTTTGAACATACTTCATCTAGGGTATCTATAGATTTATCTGGTTCACATCTATTACTTATATATTTATTAGTATAGTATATTATTTTATCTATCATTTCATCATTTATTGATACATGGTGATGTTGTTCATAAAGTGGTTTTAGTTTTGTAAGTATTTCTTTTACTGTGTTTTTATTAGGTTCTTTTATTTCTAATTTTTGAAATCTTCTATCTAATGCACTATCATTTTCTATATATTTTTTGTACTCATCAAATGTAGTTGCACCAATACATCTCATTTTTCCTCTTGCTAGTGATGGTTTAAATATATTTGATGCATCTATTGCACCTTCTGCACCACCAGCGCCCATTATTGTATGTATTTCATCTATAAAGATGATTAGATCTTCATTTTCTTCTAGTTCAGATAGAATTTTTTTCATTCTATCTTCAAATTCTCCTCTATATTTAGTTCCTGCTACAGAGGAGGCCATATCTAATGATATTATTTTTTTATTTTTTAATATATCAGGTACATTTCCACTTACAATTCTTGCTGCTAAAGCTTCTACTATTGCTGTTTTTCCAACTCCTGCATTTCCTATTAATATTGGATTATTTTTTGTTCTCCTACATAATATCTCAATAATTCTATTTATTTCATTTTCTCTTCCAATAACAGGATCAATAAGATTATCAGTTGCTTTTTTATTTAAATTAATACCTAGTTCATCAAGTAATCTTTTTTTATCATTTGTTTTTCTTTTTATATTTTTAGTAAATTCATTATATATTTTATCTATATCAATATTTAATGATAAAAGAATTCTGTATGCAACCCCATCTCCTTCATCAATTATACCATTAAATAAGGAGTCTATACTTACACTATTTTTACTATTAACACATGATTCCATTATTCTTCTTAATAATGGTGTATATAAAAATAAATTATTTTCTTTTTTTCCATATCCAACTGTTGAAATTAATTTATTTTTAAAAATATCATAGTTAATATTATATTTTTTTAATATTTTACTAACAGAATTATCAAAATTTAATACACCAAGTAATACATGTTCTGTACCTATATAATCATGTTTTAATTCTAACATTTCTTTTTTTGCAAATATTAATGCTTTTTGTGCTTCATCATCAAATTTTTGAAACATTTTCTTCCTCCTATACATTCTATGTATGTTATGGGAAGAAAAATTATTTTTTTATTCACATTTTTTATATTTACAAATAGATTTTAATTTACAACCTTTGCATAAAGGTTTTATACTTTTACAATAATATCTACCAAATAGCACTAATTGATGATGAGTTTTATTTATTCTATCTGTAGGAATTATTTTATACATTTGTCTTTCTATATCAAGTGCATTACTATTTTTTTTAACTAGACCTAGTCTTTTAGTTACCCTAGTAACATGTGTATCTACAGCAAAGTATGGCATATTATATAATGTTGATAAAACTAAATTTGCAGTTTTTCTTCCTACACCATCTAATTTCATTAAATCATTTATATTGTTTGGAATTATTCCATTATATAATGTGGATATATCTCTTGATATATTTTTTATATATAAAGCTTTTTTATTAGACATACCTAGAGGTTTTAAAATATATTCTAACTCATTTAAAGAAGTATCTTGTAAAGTATTTATATTATATTTATTAAATAATACTTTTGTAACACTATTAACTTTTTTATCTGTTGTTTGTGCACTTAAAACAACTGCAATTAAAAACTCAAAATCATTTCTATATTCTAATTCACATTTAGGATTAGGAAACAGTTCATCTAAATACTCAAATACACTATTCATTGCTATTTAACCAATCTACATCTGGTATATCAACAGAAGTACTAGTATTTCTAATTTTTCTATTCTTTTCTAGTTTATCAATACTATTAATTCCTTTTTTTTCCCACTCAAACAATATTCTATCAATATATCTAAAGTTTCTAACATTACTTAATACTGCTTCTTTTAAAGCTTCAATAATAATATCTTTTTCATACTTTGTATTCCATGAATTTAATAACTCATATTCAATAGGAGATAAAGTTCTACCTAATTCAGTTTCAAATGTAGAATAAATACTATTATCAATTTCTTCTTTATTATCAATAAACTCTAAAAATACTTTTTCATAAAATAAATCTAAATTAATATATTCTTCTAATTTAGAATATATATTTTTTTTTACTTCTATAGACAAAATATTCTTTTCTTTTAAAGTGTTAATTTTACTCATAACACTTACAACATCTATATTTAAATCATTAGATATCTTTTGATAATCACATATTAAGGGTTTGTTCATATTAATAAGATAAATAAGCATTATAACATCATCACTACTTAGTGATAATTCTTTATATTTATTAATTAAAAAACTTGGTACAACATAATCTCTTTCTTTAAGCAAATCTAAAACCTTATTATTCATAATTCATCTCCTAATATCTTTTTAAAATGTATTCTCTAATCTTATCTTTATCATTCTTAATTTTGGATGTTAAAATTCCTCTTTCTAATTCATCATATAAATCACTTAACCATTCTCCTGGTTCTCTATTAATAAGTTCTAATATTTCTTCAGTACTTATATTTATATCTTTCTTACTTTTTATAGGTAGTTTTCTTTCTAATCTTACAATAACTTTTTTATTTATACCAAGAATTTCAGCAGCAATAGAAGTACAATAAAGGCCATATTTATATATCTCATATTTACTTATTGTTTTATTTTTTACAATCTTTTCTATATTATTTATTATAGTTTTTTCGTGTTTAGTAAACGGATATATATTTATTGCATTTAATTGTGCCCAAATTCCTAATATGTCTGTAGTTAATTTTACTTTATCTAAATTAACATCTAAAAATTCACATAAATGCATACTATTAATTAATTTTATTCCATATTTAATATTACTACTAGCAAATATTTTATTTAACTCTTCTTTTTTTCTATCATAAGATATGTTTTTTAGATATTTAGCGTTTTCTTTTATACCAATAATAACATCTTTATCCAATTTAAAATTTAAAATCGTAGCAAATCTAATTGCTCTAAGTATTCTAAGAGGATCTTCATAAAATTTTATTGAAGCATTACCTAATGACTTAATTATTTTTCTGCTAATATCTTTTTTTCCATCAAATAAATCAATTATATCACCATTTTTATTCATACACATTGAATTAATTGTAAAATCTCTTCTTTCTAAATCTTCAATTAAGTCATCAGTATATTCAATTTCAATAGGTTTTCTACTTTCATATTTTAATTCTTTCCTAAACGTTGTTATTTCATATCTAGTACCTTTATATATTACTAAAACATTACCATATTTAGAAGTAGGCAAAGTAGCGTCTTTAAATATTTTTATTAAGTCTTTAGGTCTTGCATTTGTACATATATCTACATCAGATGATTCTTTTTTCATCAAATAATCTCTTACATAACCACCAACAACATATGCACTAAAACCATATTCTTCTATTTTACTAAGTATTTCTAAATTTTTCTTTAACATTTCATCACCATATAAATTTATAATTAAAATATATTTTTAAGCAAAATATCTAACAACAAACTAATTATACAAATATATAATTTAATTGTCAATAATAATTCGAACATTTGTTTTATTTTTTTCTTAAAAAAATAAAGCTTTTGCTTTATTTTTAGTAATTATTTTACAGCTTCTTTTAATTTGCTTCCAACTTTTACTGTAACGGCATTTCTAGCAGGAATCTTAATAGTTTCTCCTGTTTGAGGATTACGAGCAGTTCTTTCATCTCTCATCTTCTTTTCAAAAGTTAAGAAACCAGTTAAAGCAACTTTACCTTCTTTAACTAAACCTTCAGTAACTCCTTCCATAAATGCATCTAATAAACGAAGAGCTTCAGCTTTAGATACTTCTGCTTTTTCAGCCATAAATTCTACTAATTCAGTTTTTGTCATAATTTCTACCTCCCATATTTTAAGCATTTCTATGCTTACATATATAAATTACCATTTTTGACATATAAAATCAAGATATTTAATAAATATTTTATTATTTTTTTAATTTTTTTCTAATAAATTTGAATAAGGATTTCTCTCATCAAATAAGGGTTTATTAATAATACCAAAACCTAATAAGAAATTTAATATAAGTACTTTATGCATATTATTAGAAATATTATTTAATAAATTATCTAATGATTTAATAACTATTTCTTTTGGATATTCGTATTCATTTAAATAAATAACTAATAATAATTCATTACAAAATGGGTATTCATCAAAGTAAAATACTTCATTATTATCTTTATAATAACTATATAAAGCTTTTTTATATTTAGAAAAATTTAATTCAATATCATGCACTAATTCACTATATTTATTATAGTCTTTTAGATAAGTTAAATCAAACATAGTAGTTATTTAAATCTTTCTAAATAATCATTTAAACTATCTGTTGCAATTCCATTTAAAGACATATCTGCTCTTAAACCTTTTTTATAAGCATAGAATCCAGCGCATGCAATCATTGCAGCATTATCCGTACAATGAGAAAGTTTTGGTATTGTTAAATTAATACTATTTTCTTTGCATAAAATATCAAATTTTTCTCTTAATCCTTTGTTAGCAGCAACACCACCACTAATAATTAGATTATTAGTATTAAATTCTTTTAAAGCTTTAATAGTTTTTTTTGTAATTATTTCTACAATATTATCTTGAAAAGAAGTTGCTAGGTCTTCATTTTTTATTTTATTTCCTCTTTGATTTTCATTATGTACAAGATTTATAACTGCACTTTTTATACCACTAAAACTAAAATTATAAGAATCATCATCAAGTGGTATTGGTAAATTATATGTATGGCATCCTTTATGAGCATAATTATCCACAAGTGGGCCACCTGGATAAGATAGTCCCATTACCCTTGCAACTTTATCATAGCATTCCCCAATAGCGTCATCTAATGTACCACCAATTTTCTTAAATGAAAAGTGTTCTTTCATATATATAATGTCTGTATGACCACCACTTACTACTAAAGAAATAAGAGGAAATTTCATTTCATTTACTAAGTTATTCGCATATATATGTCCAGCAATATGATGCACTGGAACTAGTGGTTTATTGTATATTAAGCTAAGAGTCTTAGCTATTTGTAATCCTACTAGTAATGAACCAATAAGTCCTGGACCATAAGTTACTGCAATTGCAGTTATATCATTCATTGTAATATCTATATTGCTAAATAATTCTTCTAAAACAATTGTTGCACTTTCAATATGACATCTACTTGCTATCTCAGGTACTACACCACCATATTTTTTATGAATATCCATTTGTGATAAAACAATTGTTTTAATTTCAGTATTTCCATTTTTTACAATACTCGCACTCATTTCATCACAAGAAGATTCTATTCCTAATATATATATATCATTCATTTTATCACAACTTTCTTTCCATCAAATATGCATCTACTGTACCTTTTTGATAATATTTTTTTCTTATACTAACTACTTCAAAATTATTTTTTTTGTATAATTTAAGTGCTGGTTTATTCGTTACTTTTACTTCTAGTGTAATATTATCACACTTATTATTTTTACATATGTCAATAACATGTTTAAGTAACTTATCTCCAATTTTATTATTTCTATACATAACATCTACTGCAATATCTATTATTTCTGCTCTATCTGAAAAAATATCTGCAATAATAAACCCTACTACTTGTTCATTTATTATATAAACAAAGCATTTAGATACGGTATTAAAACTAACTTCATAGTCATCTTTAATATCTCTTCCAAGTACTAATACATCATTGTAGTATATATCTTTATATTCACTAATCATTTATATCACCAAATTTTTCTTCTGCTTCTGTCTTTTTTAAATAATTAGGAAGAAGCATATATGAGTTAATTCCATCATTATTTTTATAATAATCATATATTTTCTTTATATCTAATTTAACATTGATAGTATCTATATTTTTTATTTTATCTTTTGATATGTAGCATATATTATTTAATTTATCAGTATGTTTTTTTAATTCATCTAATGAAATATATGTATCACGTAATATTTCATTATAATTATGATCATAAATTGATGAATATACATATCCTCTTCTCGCATCAATTAAAGGTATGTAGTAATCAAAATTTGATATAGATAAAGCATATGCTTTTAATGTAGATATTGGTATGATTTTTATATTAAGTGCCCAAGCATAAGTTTTTGCAATTGTAACACCTATTCTTACACCTGTAAAAGAACCTGGACCATTTATTACCATTATTTTATTTACTTCTGTTGGAAGAATATTATTTTTTTTAAGTAATTTTTCTATTTCTACTAAAGTATATTTAGAATGTTCAGATGAAGATGTTGTGCTTTCATCTAATAATTTATCATTTTTTATAATTCCTACAGTAAGTGTATTTGTACTTGTATCAATAAATAAAGTTATCACAATATAGCCTCACAAATTTCTTCGTATTTATCTCCAAATGGCTTAAATATAAGCACTCTAGTGTCTTCATCAACTAGCTTAAAATGTATCTCTAATCTCTCATCTGGAAGCTCATCTTCAATCATATCAGCCCACTCAATTATAACAACTCCACCTTTTTCATAATACTCATCTATTCCTAGATTGCTAATATTTCCTTCTAATCTATAAAGATCCATATGATATAGACTTAATTCTCCACTATTATATTCTTTTATAATATTAAAAGTTGGAGAGGTAATATTTTCTTCAATACCAAGTGCTTGAGCAAAACCTTTTGTAAAAACTGTTTTACCACTACCTAAATCACCTATAAGGCATATAACCATGTTAGGAAATTTTTCTGATTCCATATTTTGTGCAATCTCAATTGTTTCTTCTTCATTATTTGTTGTAATTTTGTATTCCATTAATATCACCAATATAATTATAAATGATATATATTTATTTAACAAGAAAATATGTGTTAATTGTACATAATTTTATATAAAAAAGAAATAAATATACTACTGTCTATTTATTTCTTCAACAAAATTTATTAATTTATCTTTATTTTTATTATATTCTAAAAATAATTGTGGCTCAATTAATTCTACTTCCATAATCTTATATTCATTACCTATCTTTATTAAATCTATTCTCATAAATAATGCTTTATCATATTCTTTTATATTTATACATTTATTTACTATCTCTATTATATTATTATCTAATTTATCAAGTATTTTAATTTGATTTATATTATTAAATACATTTATATATCTAATACATGAATGTGATATTTTTTTATTAAAAACAACAACAGATATTTCACCATTATTAATCTCTTTTATAAATGGTTGAACCATTAAATATTTATTATAACTATTAAAAATATCTTTAAATTTACTTTCTATTTCATCAAGTCTAATACTATTTTTATATTCTTTATTTGAAATAATATAAGTATTATTACCACTACCTGAGATACATGGTTTTATAACTATTTCTTTATATTCATCATATATATCTTTTATTTTATTTATATCTTCTTTTTCTATAAAATGAGTTTTAATATGTGGAATATCATATTTATCTAATATATTAAATTCAATATATTTATTATAATTATTAAATATAATATCAATATCATTAATAACTTTTATATTTTCATTTTTTAAATAATTTAACCAATTAATAAACTTGTGTATATCATCTTGATAACCCCATACACTTCTTATAATTATAAAATCATATAATTTATAATTAATACTTTTATCTTGCCAAGATACAATATCAGCGTCTATTAATTTTTTATTTAGTTCTATTTTTAATATCATATCTTCTTTTACTTTATTTATATATTTATCAGATGATATAATAGCAATTCTTTTTTTAAATTTATTTTTATAAATTATACAAAATATTTTATTATAAAATATTTTTATTTTATATAAAATCTGCTTTATATTATGCATACTTACCTCAATTCTCTAACGCTTAAATTAAGTATTTTCATATTATTTATGAGTGCTTTTTTTGTAAGAGCAAAATTAATTCTTGCAATTATCTCTTCTTCATATGGCCATGAAACACTTTCACCCATTATATATACAATTTTACCCTTTATATAAAAGTATTCAAGCATATCTCTATCATTATTAATAATTTTATCATTATATTTTTTACCCTTTAATTTAGTAAAATCCATTACAGCAAAGAACCCTGATTCTGGTTCGGTATTCTTTCTTATTGATACATTAGGAATACCTTCTAAAAGTATTTTTCTAATATTTTCATCTTTTTCATATTTATATATATCTTTTTTTATTTTACTTTGAAAACACTTTGGAACACTTTCAATACCTTCTACCATTGTTTTAAATAGTAAATATCTATATTTATACTCTTTAATTAGAGGTTTAAAATATTTATCATACATTTTATATCTTTTATCAGATGCATTATACGCTCCAACAACACTTTCAACTTGAACAACAGGTGTAGAATCCATAAGTTCAAATATTTGCTGTGAAATGCCCCTTGCAATAGGTATAGGTGCGACAATTACTCCTGCTCTAAAGCTTGCTAAACCAAAAGATTTAGAAATACCAAAAAGGGAAATTGTATTATTAAAATATTTTTTATATGTAGCCATTGGTAATGCAAGTGAATCTCTATCAAAAGTTAAATCTCTATAAATAAGATCATCAATAACAAACACACCTTTTTTTAAACAAACATCTCCAATTCCTTCTAATATTTCTTTATTTTTTTCATTCATAACCTTACCAAGTGGATTATGTGGGTTCATATTTAAAAACCCTACTACTCTTGGTACATAATCTAATTTACCTTTAAATTCATTTTTTAATTTATTATTTATTTCATCAATTCTTTTAGCAAGACTTTCTTTATTAACATAAAAATTATCTTCATCACTTAAATTTAATACCTCAACCCTTGCATTTAATCTTTCAGGTTCAAGAGCAAAGAAACCATAATTAGGGCCAGTAACAAGTATTACATCTTCTTTTCTTGCTATTAATCTAATTATCATAGAATAAGCTTGTGTTGTTGATGTAGTAAAAGCTATATTTTCAATACCCATCCCATCATAATTAACATCTTTCTCTAAATTAAAACCCTCCTTAGCTAAATAATCCAAAAATTTTTGCCTAGATACCATTCCCCCAGCAGTACTTGGATACCAAAATAATGTTCTTGAACATAATAATCTTTTTACATACCTAATACACATAGGGAATGGTTTATACTTTAAAGGAGTACCACTATGAAGGCCATCATATTCCCCTATTTCAGGAATATCCTTATATTCTTCATCATACTTATGCAAATATATTCTATAAAAAGAAAAAGCATCTGCAATTCTCTTTACATCAGGATAAAAATCCTTATTATCTTTTCTAATACCTGCACTTTTTCTTTCATCCAAAAGATCAGTTCTATGCTCTAATAAATGATTAATTGACTTTGAATAATTCTTCTCATCAAAAGTACTTATTTTAAACTTATAATCCATTTTTAATATTCTTTTTACAATCTTTTTTAATTTTTGTATATATATTTCCTTTTTAGATTCCATAATAACCATCACATCCATATAAATATTATATACTAGTTAAAAACTAATATCAATTATAAAAAATATTTCCATAA
>CAZKUP010000038.1:0-10959 GCA_964555985.1 uncultured Clostridium sp.
ATTTTTATATAAAATTGTATTACAACAATGTAACATTTTCACTAAAAAGTCACACTTCTTTATACTTTAGTTTTAATAAATTATATATTTTCTCTGGATTATTTTTTATATATTTTTCTAAATCATTATTAATAATTAATAAATCATTTTCTAATTTATTAAAACATTCATAATATATATATCTTATTTTATCTATATTATTATTTTTATATATTAAATTTATTTCATTCTTTATAAACTCTATCATATCTATTTCTTTTCTTGTTATTAAATAAGTTTTATACCTGGAAATTATTTTATAATCAATATTAGTTATATTTAATCTTTTTACGTAATTTAAAATATCTATTTTTTCATCTATATATAAATCACTTATTAAAATACTTTCATTATTTTTATTAAATTTAATAGCAATTATATCATCATCAATACTAAAAAGTACTGCATATTCTATCTTTTTTATTCCATAATTATCATATATTTCACATTTATTATATATATTATTTAAAAATTCACTACTTATTTTTATATTATTATTTTTTATATCATTAAAGACTTTTTTATTTACTTTAAATATAGGTATCTTTTTTATATATTCTATATTATCACTATCCATCCACTCATAAAATTCATATATTCTTTTATTAAAATTTAAAACTATATCATAAATATATTTCATTTCATCCTCCTATAAATTATTAAAAATATAATTATTAAACCAACTATTAAAGATATACATTCTATCTTTCTAATAATAAAATTAACATATTCTAAAAAAGTATACCCAATAGTTAATAAATTTAAATATAAAATTATGCTTGTAAAACCTATAATTATAAAAATTATCCCAAGTATAAATATTATTAATCTTATAAACATACATCACCTAATAAATTCTATTAATTAAATTAAATTTTTAGTATATAATTTATTAGGTGAAGATTAATGGAAATTATAATGTACATTGTTTTAGGAATTATACAAGGAATAACAGAACCAATACCTGTATCTTCTAGTGGTCATTTAGTAATATTTAATTCTATATTAAGAATAAATTATGATTTAAATTTCTTAATATTTGCTAATTTCGGTAGTTTTATTGCAATATTTATGTATTATAAAGATGAAATATTTAATATTATTAAAGACTTTTTCTTATATATAAAATATAAGAAAAAAGAATATAAAATAAATTATAATTATGCATGGAATATAGTAATTGGTACAATACCTGCAGGAATAATTGGATTATTATTAAAAGATACCTTAGAAGATATAACATCTATTAAAATAGTAGGTATATCATTAATAATAACAGCAATCATGCTATTTATTGTAAAAGATATAAAAGGATATAAGAAAAAAGAAGATATAAGCTTTATTGACTCAGCAGTAATTGGTTTATTCCAAGTAATTGCATTATTCCCAGGTATTAGTAGAAGTGGTGCGACTTTAGTTGGAGGACTAACTAGAAAATTAGATAAAATAGAAGCATTTAAATATAGTTTTATGCTTTATATACCAATAAGTATTGCTACTATGAGTCTTAGTATATTTGATTTAATAAATAGCAATATAAATACTTTATTAATTCCATATATAATAGGTATGATATGTGCATATATAGTAACATATTTTTCAATAAGATGGTTTAAAGATATACTTAAGAAAAATAAATTAATTTATTTTGTATATTATTGCTTAATAATAGGTATTATTACAGTATTATTTTTATAAAATAAGAAAGTTCACTTGAACTTTCTTATTGTCTATTTTTTATTTCATCATTAATCATTTTTATAAATTCATTTTTATCTAATGTAATTGTTTCTTTTGTACCAAATTTTCTATAACTTATTAAATTATTATCTCTTTCATTATCACCTAATATAAGTGTATATGGTATTTTATTACTTTGACTTTCTCTCATTTTATAACTTAGTTTTTCATCTTTTAAATCTATTTTTACTCTTATATCATTATTACTTAATAATTCAAATATTTCTTTTGAATAATTAGTATGATATTCATTATTAACAGGAATAATATTTATTTGTGTTGGACTTAACCAAAGTGGTAGTATTCCTTTTGTTTCTTCTAGTAAAAATGCAGTAAATCTATCAAATGTACCAAATATTGCTCTATGAATTACAACAGGAGTTTTTTTAGTACCATCTTTATCTATATAATTTAATTCAAATCTTCTTGGAAGTAGAAAATCTAATTGACAAGTTGAAAGCGTTACTTCAGGTCCGACTGCAGGTTTTACTTCTACATCTAATTTTGGGCCATAGAATGCAGCTTCTCCAATTGCTTCTTTATAAGGGCATCCATATTCATTTAATACTTCTCTTAACTTATTTTCTGCCATATCCCACATTTCATCATCATCAAAGTATTTTTCTTTATCTTCTTTATCTCTAAGTGATAATCTAAATTTATAGTTTTTTAAACCAAAATCTTTGTATACATCTAAGATAAGTGATACAACTTTTTTAAACTCATCTTTAATTTGTTCTGGTGTTACAAATAGATGGGCATCATTTTGACACATACATCTAACTCTTTCAAGTCCTTTTACTGCACCACTAGCTTCATATCTAAAGTCTGTTGCAAATTCACCTATTCTAATAGGTAAATCTCTATAAGAATGTAATTCATTAGAATATATAAGCATATGATGAGGACAATTCATAGGTCTTAAGACAAATTCTTCTTCATCAACTTTCATAGCAGGAAACATATTTTCTTTATAATGATCCCAATGTCCTGATGTTTTATATAAATCTGTTGTGCCTACACATGGAGTGTATACATGATTATATCCCATTTTTCTTTCTTTTGCATATATATAATTTTCTAATTCTTTTCTTATAATCGCACCATTTGGAAGCCATAAAGGCATACCTTTTCCTACTAAATCATGTGACATAAATATATTTAAATCTTTTCCAATTTTTCTATGATCTCTTATTTTAGCTTCCTCTAATTCATTTAAATATTCATTTAAATCTTCTTCATTAGTAAAGCATACGCCATATATTCTTTGAAGCATCTTATTTTTAGAGTCACCTTTATAATATGCTCCACTAAACTTAAGTAATTTAAAATATTTTAATTCTTTAACTGTTTCAACATGAGGTCCACGACATAGATCAGTAAAATCTCCTTGAGTATAGCAAGATATAATTGCCTCTTCATCCATATTATTAATTAAATCTATCTTATATGGATCATTTTTAAACATATCCAATGCTTCTTCTTTTGATATTTCATGTCTTACAATTCTTTTGCCATCTTTAGATATTTTTTTCATCTCTTTTTCTATTTTTACTAAATCTTCATCTTTTATAACATCATTACCTAAATCAATGTCATAATAAAATCCATCTTCAATAACAGGCCCTACCCAAAATAAAGCATGTGGGTATAAATGTTTTACTGCTTGCGCAAGTAAATGTGCACAACTATGATTAAGTACACTTAATTTTTCATCTTCTTTAATATTTTTCATCTCTTCCTCCTAAAATAAAAACCTAGGATAAGGAGTCAAAATGACGGTACCATCCTAGGTTTAACTTATGTTTATAACGGAATAATCCGGGATTACTTTTTATAATCCTACTCAAAAGGTAGTAATTATTAAATCAATTATTACTTTGCACCAACCAGTAACTCTCTATAAATTTATATTTAATAATCGTGTCCTTTTTCAATGTATTTACGTTTAAATATTATCACTTTTTAATTTAGATGTCAACAAAATGTTACTCTTTTATTATATAAAAAACTTATATTATCAAATTATAATTTAATTGGACTAAAATCAATTTCCAATTTTATTTTATTCATATTAATATTCTTTTCTATATTTTTAAGAACATCATATATTAATTTTTTATCTTTATATTTAATAATTATTTGATACTTATATATATTATTTATTTTAAGAGATAAATTAGGCCCTAAAATAGTATATTTATTATTTAAATTATTTTTTAAATAATTTAATATTTTATGTGTTTCTTTTTCTAAAATATTTATATCACTTGATAAAGTTCTAATTGCCACAATAAAACTAAATGGAGGATATTTAAGAGATTTTCTTATTTGTATTTCTTTGTTATAAAAGCCAACATAATCATGTTCCTTTGCATACATAATTGAATAATGCTCTGGATTATATGTTTGAATTAATGCAATTCCCTCTTTTTTATTTCTTCCTGCTCTTCCTGATACTTGAGTAAGCAAATTAAATGTTTTTTCAGCACTTCTATAATCAGGTATATTTAATGATGAATCTCCATTTAATACAATAACAAGTGTAACATTTTTAAAATCTAAGCCCTTAGAAATCATTTGAGTACCAAGCATAATATCATATTTATAATCATTAAATTCATTTATAATTTTTTCATGCATACCCTTATTACTAGTAGTATCTCTATCCATTCTTACTACTTTAGCATTAAATAAATCATTTAAATATTCCTCTATTTTCTCAGTGCCAATTCCCTTTAATAATAAATACTTTGAATTACACTTAGGACATTTATCTATTTTATTCATAGTATAACCACAATAATGACATTTTAGAGTTTTATTTGATTTATAATATGTTAAACTTATATCACAATTAGGACACTTAAATACATTTGCACATTCATTACATATAATATAGTTTGAATAACCTCTTCTATTTATTAAAATCATTATTTGTTCTTTTTTACTTAATCTATCATTTATTAAACATATAGCTTCACTAGATAATATTGCATTACCTTTTTTCATCTCATCTTTCATATCAATTATTTTTACTAATGGAAGATGATTATTAACTCTTTTTGTTAATTCTACTAATTCATATCTACCAACTTTAGCAAGAGAATAACTTTCTAATGATGGAGTCGCACTTCCAAGAAGTATTTTAGCATTATTATATTTTATTCTTTCTAATGCAATATCTATAACTCTATACCTAGGTGTAGTTTCTTGTTTATATGTATCTTCATGTTCTTCATCAATAATAATTAATCCAATATTAGAAAGAGGTGCGAAAACAGCACTTCTCGTGCCTATTACTAAAGATACTTTATTATTTTTTATCTTCCTCCATTCATCATACTTTTCTCCATCAGAAAGATTACTATGAAGTATAGCTGTATCTTTAAATACACTCATAATTCTATTTATAAGTTGTGTAGTAAGAGATATTTCAGGCACTAAAATCATTGCATTTTTTCCGTTATCAATACATTTTTTTACTAAATGCATATATATTTCAGTTTTACCACTACCAGTAACACCTCTTAATAAAATAACATCTTTTTTACTTTGCAATATAGATTCATATGCTTCATTTTGCTCATTTGTTAAAGTATTTAATTTATTCTCTTTAATTATTTTATTAAATCTATAAACTTCTTCTTTTACTTCTTTTAATACTCCCTTTTCAATTAATCTATTTAATATATTCTTATTTTTAATATCTTTTTTTCTTACTAAATTACTTTCTTTAAATAAATCTAATATATTTATTTCACCACGAGAAGGATTTGATAAATTACCTATTTTTTCTATATATATTTCATACTTAATATTTACATCTTTTTTATTAAACTTAAGTGCACTAGGAAGCATACATTGATAACAAGACATTAATGAACATATATATTTATTACTCATAAATTCACCTAATTTAATAAGTTCATCACTAAGTATTTTTTCATCATCTATAACATCTATTATATCTTTAGTGTCATATTCTGTATTGTTTACATACCCAGTTATTAAACCATATATATTTCTTTTTCCAAATGGCACGAGTACTCTTTTTCCTATTTCTATTTTAGATATAAGATGAGAAGGTACACTATAGGTGAATGTTTTTTCATTTAATGCTTTAATTTCAACAAGTACATTTATTAACATAAAACCCTCCAATATAATAATTATCACTTAACAACAAATAAAATTATATCATTCATTATTATAATAGTCAATACCAAATATGAACATTTGTTCGTTTTTAATACATTAAAAAAAGACTTAAGTCTTTTTTTATGCAGCACTCATTATAATTAGATATCCTAACAATAAAATCATTGCTTCAACAACCATAACTAATAATATAGATACATTTGTATTATAAATATCAGCAATTGTTTTTTTAGTTTCTACTTGAACAACTTCTTTTTTTGCAACTGGTTTAGCAGCTGGTTTCTTTACTACTTTTTTTGTTGTAGTAGCTGGTTTCTTTGCAGCTGGTTTTGTTGTCTTTTTAGCAGTTGCTTTTTTAGTTGTTTTCTTTGTAGAAGTTTTAGTTTCTTTTTTTGTAGCCATAAATTCACTCCCTCTTTATTATATTTACACAACTAGTATAACATATTTTTTAAAAGAGTAAAATATATTTTGTAAAATACTTGTAAAATCTATGCATTTTTTCTTAATCTAAGTACACTTTCTAATCTTGTTGCTCTTAATACTTGATTATCAAGAATACCATAAGATATATCTAAATTAATTAGATGCCCTCCAGTAAATTTTAATAGACTAGTTTTTTCGCTTTTTTTATAAGTTTCTAAATGTTTTAATGATATCCATGCACAATTATCCTGTCTTGGAGAATTAGTTGGGAAAAATATTATTTCTCTTGTTTCTTCAATAATAATAGGTGCTTTATGACTTATACCAATTAAGTTTTTAGTACCTAAAAATCTTCCTTGGTATGAACTACCAAAAAATCTACAACTTCTATCTATTATTTTAAGTGGAGTTTGTTCTACAATAAATGTTTTATCACCTTCAATTACCTTTGATTTATCAGCACCAAATGGAATAATTGCAACAGTATCAATATTTATTTCATACTCCTGCATACCTTCACCTCCCTCTAATTGTAATCTAAAAAATTACAATTTCTTTTAAAATATCAAATGATTTTATCAAAAAATGTAGAAAAAATAGAACAAATTCACATTTTTTGTAATTTATTCTATTTTTCTAAATAATCTTCTCCTTTAAATGGTTCGCATCTAAGTAAATCATTATAATCTTGTTGTCTTAATACCTCATATACCATAATAGCAACTGAATTTGATACATTAAGCGCTCTAACTTTATCTGTCATAGGTATTCTCATACAATGTTCTAAATCATTTTTTAATATTTCTTTAGGTATTCCTGTACTTTCTTTTCCAAATATTAAATAAATATTTTCTGATTTATTACTATAATCAAAAGAAGTATGAGGTTTTTTTCCATATCTTGTTAAATAATAATATGTACCTTTATTTTTATTTTTAAAATCATCAAAATTTTCATATACTTCATAATTTAAATTTTCAAAATAATTTACTGCACTTCTTTTTACATTTTTATCATCTAATTTAAAACCAAGAGGTTTTATTAAATGTAATTTTGAATTAGTTGCTACACATGTTCTCATTATATTACCTGTATTTTGTGGTATTTCAGGTTCATATAAAACTATATTAATCATTTTCATCACCTCTTTAATTATACACTAAAAAAAGATGAATTACTCATCTTCTTTCAAAAAAATCCAAATTATTAATACTGAGAATATTACAACCAATATTACTGATACAATAAGTACAAAAGTTTTATTTCCATTTACATCAAAATCATTAACTAAAGTTTTTACTGTTTCATATTTTTCTAATAATTCATCTTCTAATTCATCTTTAATTTCAGAATTCTTTTCTAATAAATCAGATATTTCATTAATCATATCTAAATTATCTTCATAATTATCATTAGTTATTTTTTCATCTAACTTATTAATTAAATCAGTAACTTCACTAATTACTCTAGTATTAGTTTCTTCTTTTGTTTCAACTTTAAGTTTAGTACTACTTAATACTTTACCATTTTGTTTTGCTTTTAAAGTTAATTCTACTTCTTTATCTAAAGTATTATTAATCTTTATAGTAATTGTTCCATCAGATGTATTTGAACTATTACTTGAAACAAATTCAACTGTAACACCCTTTTTAGTACCAGATACTTCCCATACTAAATTTAAATTTTTTGCATCTCTTGGATTAATAGAATAATTAATTTCTAATTCTTCATTATATCCAATTTTTTCTTGAACTTTTACTTCAATATTCTCAATTTTTATATTACTTACATTTCCACTTGTAGATGCACTTACTGTTATAAATGAAAATAATACAAATAAACTTAATAAAAATTTTTTCATAAAACCCTCCTAAAAATTTTTGTACTTATATTATAGTTATAGTTTTTTATTAGTCAAGAAAAAAATAGGAAAAAATCCTATTTTATTACAATATTAACTAATTTATTAGGAACAGTTATTACTTTTACTATTTCTTTATCAGTTATATATTTTTTTATATTTTCACTATTTAAACTAATATTTTCCATCTCTTCTTTAGTAATATTTGAACTTACAACTTTTTTATCTCTTAATTTACCATTTACTTGTATAATCATTTCAAAAGTGTTATCAATTGTCTTTTCTTCATCGTATATAGGATATGATGAATATACAAGTGAAGTAGAATTATACATACTATTTAATTCTTCTGTTATATGTGGTGCGAATGGGTAAAGTAATTTTATAAATGTAATATAGTCCTTAGTAGTAATATTTTTTTCATTATAGAATGTATTTAATAATTTCATAAGTTCTGCTATTGCTGTATTAAATTTCATATTTTCAATATCATTACTTACTTTCTTTATACATTTATGAATAGATGATTCTAAGGAAGGAGAATAATTATCATTATCAATAACTCTTTCTTTTAATGAATAAACTCTATCTAAAAATCTTGATACTCCTTTTATAGCATCTTCATTCCATGGACATTCTACTGAATAATCTCCCATAAATAATATATATGTTCTAAGTGTATCTGCGCCATATTCATCAATTACATCCAAAGGATCTATAACATTTCCTCTTGATTTACTCATTTTTTCACCATCAGGTCCTAAAATAAGACCTTGTGCAGTTCTTTTTTTATAAGGTTCACTAGTAGGTACAATTCCTATATCATACAAAAATTTATACCAAAATCTTGAATATATTAAATGTCTAGTAACGTGCTCCATACCACCATTATACCAATCTACTGGCATAAAATATTTAAGTTTTTCCATACTTGCTATTTCATCATTATTATCTTTATCAATATATCTTAAGAAATACCAACTAGATCCCGCCCATTGTGGCATAGTATCAGTTTCTCTTTTCGCATTCCTTCCACATTTTGGACATTTATAATTTACAAAACTATCAATTTTAGCAAGTGGACTTTCTCCGTCAGTGCCTGGTTCAAAATTATCTACCTTAGGAAGTTTTAAAGGAAGGTCTTCATAAGCAACACACACATCACCACACACATCACAATGAACAATAGGTATAGGTTCTCCCCAATATCTTTGTCTATTAAATGCCCAATCTTTCATCTTATATTGAACACCTTTTTCTCCAATACCATTTTCTTCTAAATACCCAATCATCTTATTTATTGCAGTCTTTTTATCACTAATACCCTCTAATAATGGTGAATTAATCATTACTCCATCACCAGTATAAGCACTTATTCCGTCTCCACCTTCTATAACAGGAATAATATCTATATTAAATTTTTTAGCAAAATCAAAATCCCTCTCATCATGCGCAGGTACAGCCATAATCGCACCTGTTCCATAACTCATCATTACATAATCTGATATATATATAGGTATTTCTTTATTATTAATTGGATTAATTGCAGAAATTCCATCTATTTTAACACCTGTTTTATCTTTTACAAGTTGAGTTCTTTCAAATTCTGTTTTCTTTTTAGCATTCTCTTTATATAAAATTAAATCACTATAATTACTTATTTTATCTTTAAATTCATCTATTATTGGATGTTCAGGAGCAATAACCATAAACGTAACTCCATATAATGTATCAGGTCTTGTAGTATAAATTCTAAGGGTTTTATCAACATCTTTTAATTTAAAATTAACAAACGCTCCTGTACTTTTACCTATCCAATTTTCTTGTTGTAATTTAATATTAGGTAAATAATCAACATCTTTTAATCCATCTAATAACTTATCAGCGTATTCAGTTATTCTCAAATACCAAACTTTCTTTTCTTTTTGAATAATATCAGAATGACACACATCACACTTACCACCCTGACTATCTTCATTAGAAAGCACTACTTTACAACTAGGACAATAATTAACATATGCATTATCTCTAAATACAAGACCATTCTCAAACATTTTTATAAATATCCATTGAGTCCACTTGTAATAATTTTCATCAGTTGTATCTATTGCTTTATCATAATCAAAAGAAAATCCTACTCTTTTTAATTGCTCTGTAAATCTTTTTATATTATTATCAGTTACTATTCTTGGATGAGTATTTGTCTTTATAGCATAATTTTCAGTTGGAAGACCAAATGCATCAAATCCAATTGGAAATAATACATTATATCCTTCCATTCTTCTTTTTCTTGATATAACCTCAAGCCCACTATAAGCCTTAACATGTCCAACATGCATTCCCGCACCTGATGGATAAGGAAATTCTACTAATGAATAAAATTTCTTCATAGAATAGTCATCTTTTGCTTTAAAACACTTATTTTCATCCCAATATTTTTGCCATTTTTTTTCAATCTCTTTAAAATTATACATAATTCCTCCAAAAATAAAAATCTATAATCTAAGGGTTCAAAAAGAACGGTACCACCTTAGTTCATAGATTCTATGCACTTTATTCTTAACGCGAAACCTCGATTTTACTCCAAGTCTAATTCATAAACTATTATTATTAGTTTCCACCTACCACTAACTCTCTATTAATAAATCATTTACTACTTCTTCTCTTCTTTGTAAAATATGTATGTATTATAAAACATTTAATAAATTTTTGCAATATTTTTAACACTTTTT
>CAZKUP010000039.1:0-10587 GCA_964555985.1 uncultured Clostridium sp.
ATTATATAATTCAGAAAGAGGAGAATTAACAGGTAAAATATGTGATACTTCAGGTAGTGAATGTAATGATCAAGTAGTAAGAACAACATCATGGAAAGGTAAAATTGCATTACCATATACATCTGATTATGTTTATGCAAGTACAAATGATAATTGTAAAATAAATATTCGTGATGATGATTCGGGAATTTATTCTTGTTCTCAAGATAACTGGATGCATAAGAATGAAGATACATGGATGCTATCTCCTTTGGCGTCCGCTGACGTTGCTGACGTTGTGTCCTTTGTCTTTGGGGATGGGATGGTTGACAGCTACTCTGCGAACGATTCTGCAGCTGTCCGTCCGGCAATATATCTAAAGTCTAATGTCCAAATAAATAGTGGTACAGGAACACAAAATGACCCATATATTTTGAAATTATCTAGTTAAATATAAATTAAAAGTATGATATAATATCATTAATTGGTGGTGGTATTATGTCATCTTTTTCTATGAAAATTAAGGATGAGGTAATTAGTTTGAGTAGTAGTAAAACTGAGAAAATTGCTCTTTTGAGTGCTTATATTAGGAATAATGCTGTTATTACTGGTGATAGTATTTTGATTAATACTGAGAATTTGGATATATCTAGGTATATATTTGATTTGATTAAGGAGTTGTACGGTGTTTTGCCTGTTATTACTGTTAGGAAGAGTTTTAATTTTAAGAAGAGTTTGAGTTATTTGCTTAAGATTAATAAGTGTAAGGATTTGATTCTTAGGGATTTGTCTTTGGTTAATGGTGAGGGTTATTTTATAAATATTCCGAGAGAATATATTTATGAGTCTGATGATGATAAGAGGGCGTATCTTAGGGGTGTTTTTCTTGCTACTGGTTCTGTTAATGATCCTAAAACTGCTAGGTATCATTTGGAGTTTTTTATTGATGATTATGATTATGCTTTGTTTGTTTGTGAGCTTTTGGATGATTATAAGCTAAATAGTAAGCTTATTGAGAGAACTAATGGTTTTATGGTTTATATAAAGGAGTCTGAGAAGATTAGTGATTTTTTAAAGATTCTTAATTCTGTTAAGTCTGTTTTGTATTATGAGGATATTAGGTCTTATAGGGAACAGAAGAATTTAGTAAATAGGCTTAATAATTGTGAGCAAGCTAATGTGGAGAAGACTATTAATTCTGCAATTAGTTTGATTGATGATATTGAACTTATTGAAAATACTATTGGTATTGATTCTTTGGATGAGAAATTAAAGATTGTTTGTGTTTATAGAAAAAAGTATAAGGAAGTTTCTCTTAGTGAACTAAGTAGAATTATTTCTATTGAGAATAATATTAATTTGACTAAGTCTGGTATTAATCATAGGATAAGGAAAATTAAAGAAATTGCTTTATCATTGAAAAAATGATAAAATTGTGGTATTTTTATAGTGGTGATGATATGAAAAATGGATATACTTTAATTGAGGTTTTGGCAGTTATAGCTGTACTTGGATTTATACTTATTATTGCAGTTATAAATATTGATGATTATTTGTATGATAAGACTAGTAATTTGTTTGTAAGTAATGCGAGAAATATATTAAGGGAAATTGAGTATGAGAATTTAGAACATACTTCGTTTGATACTGTTTCTCTTAGTTCTTTAAATATATCTGGATTAGATGGTGATAATATTGATTTATCTAATTCTTATGTTTCTATGGTAGATGATGAGTTTCATATTACTCTTGTAGGTAAGAATGATTTTGATGGTCTTTATTTGTGCAATTTTAGTTATAATGATAAGGATAATAGTGTTAGTAAGAGTCCTTGTAGCTAGTATTTTTTTGGTATTTTAAAATGTAAATTAAATATTTGCATTTTTATTTTGATAAACACTTTAATAAATTATTATTTTTTGGTATGATATTATATGTATTATTAGTTATTTAGAGGGTGAATGTAGTATGGGTAAAGTAATATCATTAGTTAATCAAAAGGGTGGAGTTGGTAAAACTACTACTAGTATAAATTTAGCAGCAGCATTAGGTTATTTTGGAAAAAAGACTTTATTAATAGATTTAGATCCACAAGGTAATGCATCTACTGGTGTTGGTATTGATAAAGGGGATACGAAGAGTTCTATTTATGATGTATTAATAGATAGAGTTGAAATAGAAGATGTTATTATTAAAACTAAATTTAAAAATTTATATATAATTTCATCTACAATTAATTTAGCAGGTCTTGATATTGAACTTATGGATAGATGTATTAGGGAACCTGATTTTTCTAAGACAGGGCAATTAAAGAAGCATTTAGAGAATGTTAAGGATAATTTTGATTTTATTATTATTGATTGTCCTCCATCATTAAATATATTAACAACTAATGCATTAACTGCAGCAGATTCTGTAATTATACCTGTTCAATGTGAGTTTTTTGCACTTGAAGGAATTATGCAGTTGTTAAATACAATTATGCTTGTACAAAAGAATTTAAATCCAAATTTGGATATTGAAGGTGTACTTCTTACTATGCTTGATTATAGAACTAAACTTGGTCAAGAGGTTGTTTCTGAAATATGTAGTTATTTTAAAGAAAGAGTGTATGATACAATTATACCTAGACTTGTTAAAATATCAGAAGCACCATCTCATGGTAAACCAATTCATGTTTATGATAAAGATGGTAAAGGTACAAAAGCTTATTTAAATCTTGCAAAGGAAGTGATTATGAGAAATGGAAACTAAAAGAAAAGCATTAGGAAGGGGACTTGAGGATTTATTTAATTCTGAGAGTTTGGAGTTAGAGAAAATTGAAAATAAAATAATGGAATCTGCTACTAAAGATGAGATTGTGGATATTAAATTATCTGAGTTAAGATCAAACCCATATCAACCTAGAAAAGTATTTGATGAAGAAGCTTTAAATGAATTAAGTGAATCTATTAAGAATTATGGTGTTTTTCAACCTATAATTGTTAAGAAAAGTATTAAAGGATATGATATTATTGCTGGTGAAAGAAGAGTTAAAGCATCTAAAATTGCTGGTAAAACTACAATTCCTGCTATAATAAGAGATTTTAGTGATGAACAAATGATGCAGATAGCACTACTTGAAAATCTTCAAAGAGAAAATTTATCTGCAATAGAAGAAGCAACTGCTTATAGAGATATTATTAATGCTTTATCTTTAACTCAAGAAGAACTTGCTAAGAAATTAGGTAAAAGTAGAAGTCATATTACTAATATGTTAGGTCTTTTAAAATTACCTAGTGATGTACAAGATATGGTGCTTAAGAATGATTTATCTATGGGGCATGCAAGAGTACTTAGTAAATTAGAAAATGAAACTGATATAAAAGAACTTGCTAATAAAGTTAAAGATGATGGTTTAAGTGTTAGAGAACTTGAAAATCAAGTAAATTCTACATATAAAAGAAGTGCACCAATTAAAAGAAGAGAAAAAAGTGATAATAAAGAGTATAAGTATTTAGAAGACGCTCTTGAAGAGAAGTTTGGTACTAAAGTAAAGATATTAAGTGGTAAAATACAAATTAATTATTCTTCTATAAGTGATTTAAATAGAATAATGGAAATACTTAATATAAATATTGAGGAATGAAATGAAAGAATATAAATTAGGATCAATTGTAATAATGAGAAAACCACATCCATGTGGAGAAAATAAATGGCAAGTAACTAGAGTTGGTGTTGATGTTAAAATCAAATGTATTAAGTGTAATAGAGAGATTATGCTTAGTAGTTTAGATTTTGAAAAAAAACTTAAGAAAGTAGTTGAATTATAATGAATATGAAGATAAAAAAAGGGTGGTTGAATAATACAATATTATTTTTATTAACACTTATTGTTTGTGTAATATTTTTAAGTGTAATAGGTAGTGCATTTAATATTGAAGGAACTTATTCAAGATTAAATATAATAACAGGAGAAGTAGAAAATACATTAGTAACAATAGAATCTTTATTCTCAAGAGAAGGTGCGAGATATTTAATTGGAAATGTTTTATCAACATTTATGTCTTTTACCCCTTTAGTTATGTTTTTATTTTCTATGCTTGGAATTGGTTTTGCAGAGAAAACAGGATTATTTAAAGCAATATTTTCTAATAAAAAAAGAAAAGCAAATAAATTTTTATTATCATTTATAGTAGCATTTATATCAATTATATCTACTATTATAGGTGATATTGGTTTTGTTACTATTATTCCACTTACTGCAATAATATTTTTAGCAAATAATAGAAATCCAGTTATTGGTATAATAGAATCTTTTGCAGCAATGACAGCAGGATATGGAGTTAATGTTATTGTAACTCAAATGGATTTTAATCTTTTTGATATAACACTTTTATCATCAAGATTACTTGATAAAACTTATAATGTAGATATTAGTGGAAATATTATATTTGGAATAGTTTGTACAATTCTTTTATCTCTTTTAATAGCATTTATTACAGAAAAATTTACTGTAAAAAAAGCACTTAAATATAAAGTAGATGAAATGATAGAAGAATTACCTCTTACAAAAAGAGAAAAAAGAGGATTATTATATTCAGGTATTTTTGCATTAATATCACTTCTATTCTTCGTATATATGCTTATTCCATTTGGAACCCCTTTAGCAGGATTACTTCTTGATTATGCAGAAACAAGTGTATATGGAAGAATTTATAGTGGTAATTCATATGTAATACAAGGACTTTCATTTATGATATGTCTTACTTTAATAGCATGTGGATTTATATATGGAACTATATCTAAAACTATAAAAAATAAGAATGATTTTTCAACATATTTATATGATTCATTAAATAATATAGGAAGCATATTAGTATTATTCTTTGTAGCAGCAGAACTAATTGCATTATTTAAAAAAACAAATATTGGCACAGTATTAACTATTAAAATAGTTAATTTAATAGAAACACTTAATTTTAGTGGATTCCTACTTATAATTTTACTATTAATACTTGTTGCATTTGTAAATATATTTCAAACATCAGCAGTATTAAAATGGCAAATAATTGCACCAACAATTATACCATTATTTATGAAAGCAAATATAAGTCCAGAATTTACTCAAGTAATATTTAGAGCAGGAGATTCAATGACAAATATGATTTCACCATTATTTCCATATTTTGTAGTATTAATTGGAATGCTTCAAATATATAACAAACAAGAAGAAGCAATAAAAGTAGGTTATACATATAAATTATTACTACCATATCTTATAGGAGTATTTATATTTTGGTTAGTTATTATATTATGCTGGTATATTATTAATTTACCAATAGGAGTTGGTGTATATCCAGTACTTTAAGATACAATATGTATCTTTTTTTATAAATATAATTTTTTTTGTTAATAATATAAGTGTAAAAAAATGTAAAAATTAACAAAAAACACTTGACAACCATGGGGGGGGGGTGTGATATAATTGGTTTGTAATATAAAATAAAGGAGGAAAATTACAATGTTACACAAGAAAAATGTAAAAACAGGGTTTACATTGGTTGAACTTTTAGCAGTAATAGTAATATTAGCAATAATACTTGTTATAGCAGTACCTAAAATAATGGATGTAATAAACTCATCCAAAAAATCAACACTAGAAACAAGTGTTAAAATGATAGCAAGTACAGCAGAAAAAACAAAAATGCAAAATACTATACTAGGTAAAGAAGACGCAACAATAACATGTGATAGTGTTGCAAAACTAAGTAGCAGTGATTACGAAAGTTGTACAATCAAATTTGATGGAAACACAGCAAAAGTAACAGTAAAAGGAAAAGGCAAGTTTGAAGGGTTAAGTGTATGTGGAGGTACTAAAAATAGTGCAACTGCGCAAGAAGAAGATTGCCCTGTACCAGTAAGTTTTGCAAATGATCCTTGGCCAACAATAATAGCAGCAGTACAAAGTGGAGATTATCCATATAATGTTGGAGATACAAAAGAGGTAAATTTAGGAACATTAGGCACACATACATTAAGAATAGCAAATACAACATCATGTAGTGAAGCATTTCTAAATGGAACAGAAGGAAAGTCAGAAACTGCATGTGGCTTTGTATTAGAGTTTGCAGATGTAATAACAGAACATAATATGAATCCAAGTGGAGAATATGATGGTACACAATATAGTAATGGATGGAATAAAGATGGATTTCCAGCAAGTAGTATGTATAGTTATCTAAATGTAGTAGAAGGAATAGAAGGAAGTGGAACAATATATAATGCACTACCAAGTGAATTAAGAAATGCAATAATAGATACAAAAGTAATATCAAGTCATGGAAGTAAAGATACAGACAATTTCACAACAAAAGGTGTAAAACTATACTTATTATCTGGAGAAGAAATATTTGAAGGCTTTAGTTCAAGATATGATACATCAATTGGAACATCAAAACAATTAGACTATTATAAAGCACAAGGAGTAACAACAGATAGTTCTACTTACTCAGGAGCAATTAAGAAACTAAATGGAGAGGCAGAGTGGTGGTGGCTCCGTTCGGCTCCTAGCAGTATTGATAACTATTTCTATGGTGTGTACGGCACCGGAGGTTGGGGTAACAGCGATGCTTATATTAGTCACGGCGTTTCTCCGGCTTTCCGACTAGCTTCGTAAAATAATGTAAAGCTATGTAAAGCAATTGTAAAACATAAAAAGCAAGGGATAAATAAAAATCCCTAATATAAACTGCTAAAAGTAAATAAAGTAGGGTCGCACTCTAAAAGGAAGTGAAATGACCCTAGAACTAAACAATAGGAATTAGTAAACCAACCTCTTTCTCCATTAAGAGATAGAGGTTGGTTTTATTATAATAAAAATAAATGTTATTATATTATAAAAAAATGTTTTGAAAAATATATACAAAACATTATTTTTTTATGGTATAATTAGCATGGTGATGTATATGAAAGATAAATTTTTATTAATATTAAAGGGATTTGTACTAGGAATAGCAAATATTATACCGGGTGTTAGTGGCGGCACTTTAGCGCTTACTCTTGGTATTTATGAAAGATTAATTGAAGCAATAAGTCATTTCTTTAAAAATTTAAAAGAAAATTTGAAATTTGTATTATGTTTAGGTATAGGAATACTTATTTCTCTAGCATTATTTAGTAATGTAATTGGATATTGCCTAGATAATTATAAATTTGCAACAATACTATTCTTTATTGGATTTATATTAGGAGGTATGCCACTTTTATTAAAAAAAGTAAAGGGCACTATAAATGTAAAAAATATCATTTTCTTTGCTATAACTTTTAGTATTGTTATGGCTATGACTTTTATGAGTGCAGGAGATAGAACAATTTCATTAGAAACACTTTCTTTAGGAAAACTAATATCATTATTTTTTAGTGGTATGATTGCATCTGCAAGTATGCTTTTACCGGGAATAAGTGGTTCATTTGTACTTATGCTTATTGGATATTATTATCCAATTATAAATGCAATAAGAGAATTTACTAAATTACATAATTTATTTCATAATGTAATAGTTTTATCAACTGCAGGTATTGGTATAATTTTAGGAATAATATTTGCTGCAAAATTAATTGAATATTTGCTAAAAAAATACGAAATACCTACATATTATGGAATCATTGGATTTGTAACATCCTCAATTATTTCAATATTTATAACAGCTCTTGCATCATATGTTGGTATAATAGAAATAATAGTTGGTATATTACTTATGATTCTAGGTATCTTTTTAGCAGGAATAATAGGGGATAAATAATATATTAGGAGGGTTTATGGTTATAATTAATGAAAAGAAAAATAAAAAAGACTATAATTTAAAAGATATTCCTGAGTTTGATTCAAAAAGAGAAAAACAAAAATATCTTTTAAATTTAAGAAAAGAAGTTATGCTTTTAAATATTAAAAGTATAAATATTCAAGTAAAGGATATTAAAATGATGAAATACTCTTCTAATCCTAGATTAATTGGATTATTTTGTCTTAAAAAAAGTTTATTAAATACATTAAGTGATGAAGAATATATAACAATTAATAAAACTTCTTCATTAAATAAAGCAAGAATTTATGAAATAATTAATTCAGACTTCTTAGTTATAGAAAATGTATTTGATAAATTAAGTGATGAAGAAATAAACAAAATATGTATAACTACTATGAATGAAATAGATGGCTTAAAGAAAATGAAAGCTGAATTTAATTATTATAAAGAATGTAGAATTAAGTTATTAGAATATAAATTAGAGAGAGTAAAAGATTATTTAATAAATAGAAATACAAAACAAATAAAGGTGAAATAATGAATGAAAATATAATAAGAGAAATAAGTGAGGAACTAAGTGCTAGAACAAAACAAGTAGAAAGCGTTTTAACTCTTCTTTCTGATGGTAATACTATACCATTTATAGCAAGATATAGAAAAGAAATGACAGGGAACTTAGATGAAGAACAAATAAGAAAAATTAGTGATGTATATGAATATCAAGTTAATTTGTTAAAAAGAAAAGAAGATGTAATAAGATTAATTGATGAAAAAGGTCTTCTTACTAAAGAAATTGAAGAAAATATTTTAAAGTGCAATAAACTTGTAGAAATAGAAGATATATATAGACCATTTAAGGAAAAGAAAAAAACGAAAGCAACAGATGCAATAAATAATGGATTAGAACCTCTTGCTAAAATAATTATGTCTTTTCCAAAAGAAATAAATAATATAGATAAGTTTATAAATGAAAAAGTACTTACTAAAGAAGATGCAATAATGGGTGCTAAATATATAATTGCAGAATGGATTAGTGATAATGCATTTTATAGAAAATGGATTAGAAATTATATATATAATGAATCAAATATTGTATCTAAAATAAAGAAAAATGCTATAGATGAAGAAAAAGTATATGAAATGTATTATGATTATAATGAAAAATTAAAGTATATTAAACCACATAGAGTACTTGCTATAAATAGAGGAGAAAAGGAAGATATATTAAGTATTAAAATAGATTATGATAAAGAAGTAATTGTAGATTATTTAAAAAATAAATTAATAAAAAATAATGAAAGTCCTTCTAAAGATATAGTAATTGATTCTATTAAAGATAGTCTTAATAGATTAATTCTTACTAGTGTTGAAAGAGAAATAAGAAGTGAACTTACAGAAAATGCAAGTGAAAAATCTATAGAAGTATTTATGGATAATTTAGAGCATCTTCTACTTACTCCTCCTATGAAAGATAAAATGGTTTTAGGACTTGATCCTGCTTTTAGAACAGGTTGTAAACTAGCTGTAATTGATTATACAGGTAAATTTATAGAAAAAAGTGTAATATATCCACATGAACCAAAATGCGAATATGAATTATCTAAAAAGAAAGTACTTGAATTAATAGATAAATACAATATAGATATTATTGCTATAGGTAATGGCACTGCATCAAGAGAAAGTGAAAAATTTATAAGTGATGTAATAAAAGAATCAAAAAAAGAAGTAAAATATATAATTGTAAATGAAGCAGGAGCGTCAGTATATTCTGCAAGTCCTCTTGCAATAGAAGAATTTCCTAATTTACATGTTGAAGAAAGAAGTGCAATATCAATTGCAAGAAGACTACAAGATCCTCTTGCAGAACTTGTAAAAGTTGAATCAAAAAGCATAGGAGTTGGATTATATCAACATGATGTACCACAAAAAAGATTAAATGAATCACTAGATTTTGTTGTAGAAAAAGCAGTTAACCAAGTAGGAGTAAATATAAATACTGCAAGTCCATCTTTATTAAAATATGTATCTGGTTTAAATAAAAAAGTAATTGATAAAATAATAAAATATAGAGATGAATTTGGTAAATTTACATCAAGAGAAGAAATAAGAAAAAAGAAAATATTATCAGATAAAACATATGAACAAGCAATTGGTTTTTTAAGAATAGTAGATGGATCTAATCCACTTGATAAAACAAGTATTCATACTGAAAGTTATGATATAGCTATGAAATTATTAAAAGATGTTAATTTAGATATAAATGATATTGGAACAAATAAAATAAAAGAAATATTAAATAATATTAATAAAGAAGAATATTCAAAGAAATTAAATACAGATATTTATACTTTAGAAGATATTATTTCATCTCTTTCTAATCCATTAAGAGATCCAAGAGATGAGATGAATGCACCAATATTAAGAAGTGATGTATTAAAACTAGAAGATTTAACAGTTGGAATGAAATTACAAGGAACAGTAAGAAATGTTGTAGACTTTGGAGCATTTATTGATATAGGTCTAAAAAACGATGGACTTGTGCATATTTCAAAAATGTCTAATAAATACATAAGTCATCCATCTGAAATAGTAAGTGTTGGAGATATTGTAGATTGTTATGTAGATGAGATACATTTAGATAAGAAAAAGGTTAGTTTATCGTTAATAGAAAGATAAAATATATAAATGAAAAGAATACCTAAAAGGATGTTGATGAAAAAGTATATCATAAAACAATAAGTGGATATAATAAAAAAAGATAGATGCGAGGCTGCTGAAAAAGTAGTAAAATAAAAACTGATATTTTATAGATTTCATCTTT
>CAZKUP010000040.1:0-10095 GCA_964555985.1 uncultured Clostridium sp.
GATGTTAAACATTTAATGCAAGTTGTTTAACTGTTTTAAGTATATAGTATTTATTTATAAAAATCAAGCACTTTATAACATTCATCGAATAAATTTTAATCATCTATATATTATTCTTATCTAACATAAAAATATACCATATAGTGAAAAAATTCAATATTAACAAAAAAATTAAATTTCTTGATAATTTTTGTGGTTCAAGAGCATTGCAAGTAGGTACTTATAAATAAGTATCCTTTTTAGTGTAATTTAATATAAAAGGAATGAATAGCTCATCCCTTTTATTATGAGTTAATTAAATTAATAAATTCATTTTCTATTTCTTTTAATCTTTCTTCTGTTTTAGCCTCAAATCTAGTTGTAATATTTGGACCTGTATTAGAGCATCTTACAAGTGCCCATCCATCATTAAAATATACCTTTACGCCATCTATTGTAGATATTTTATAGTTTTTTGATATACAATATTCTTTAACTTTTTCAATTATCTTAAATTTAATATTATCATCAAATTTATACTTAGCTTCAGGATGTGAATAGTATTTATTGATATTTTTTGTCATACTTGTAAGGCTTTCATTTGTTTTAGACATTATTTCAAGTAATTTAAGTCCTGCATAAAGACCACTTGTAATTGGCGGAATGGAATCATTAAAATATATATGTCCTGAATATTCTATACCAAATAAAACATCATTATCAATTACAGATGTCATCATATAAGAGGCACCTGTTCTATTTTCAAATGGAGTGCCTTGTAGTTTTAGTATTTCATCTTTTATTATATTAGAGCATTTTATATCATATAATGCTTTTTTATTATTACTTTTACTAAATAACTCTCTAATAATTACAACTGCATATTCATCAGATGGCATAATAGTACCATTTTCATATACAAATCCTGCTCTATCACCATCTCCATCAAAACCTATTCCAACATCAGCGCCACATTCAACTACTTTTCTTTTTAAATCAGTAATATTCTCTTCAACAATAGGATCAGGATGATGGTTTGGAAAATTACCATCTGATTCATCATATAACATTATTAAGTCTATTGGAAACATACTATACAATTCTTTTGCAAATAAAGATGTTGTTCCATTTCCACAATCAAGTACAACTTTCAATCTTCTACTTCCAAAGTTTAAATTATTTTTAAATAATTCAAAATATTCATTTTTTATATTGTACCTATATAAATTGCCATTTCCTTTATCAAATTCATTATTATAAATAAAATCTCTGAATTTATATATATCTTCTCCTTTTGCATTACCTTTTTCATTAAATGATAATTTAAAGCCATTATCATCTTTTGGATTATGACTTGCAGTAATCATTATTCCTGGAGTTATATTCTTTTTTATTCTAGCATAATAAAGCATTGGTGTTGTAATAAGACCTAAATCAATTACATTTACCCCTGTACTCAAAATACCTTCTATTAAAGCATTATTTAATGAAAAAGAACTTAATCTATTATCATGTCCAACCAAACAAATGTTTTCGTTTAATCTATTTAAATATGTTCCATATGCACATCCAATTGTATAACTAACATCTTCATTTATATCACTTGGATATACACCTCTTATGTCATATTCTCTAAATATATTTTTATTTATTTCTCTTGTTATTTTCATATTTTCACCATTCTAATTATATAATAATTAAATTATTAATGCAAATATTATTTATAATTAGTTAATATATATGAGTTCTTCTCATGCATCATCCTATCATTATCTTTTTCAACTTTCATAACCCAAAATGTCATTATTAATGACAAACATAAATAAAATATTAATAATCCTTTATTCTCTTTAACAAATTTCATATGTACCTCCTATTTGTGAATTAATCATAACACGAACATTTATTCGTGTCAATATTTTTTCAAACAATTGTTTGACAAAGTGTAAAATATGTGTTATATTTAATGTGGAGGTAATTTATGAACGAATTAACTAAAAGACAAAAAGAAGTTTTAAATTTTGTAAAAGAATTTATGGTTTCACATGGATATCCACCAACAGTAAGGGAAATATGTAATGACTTGGGATTATCATCTTCTGCTACTGCGCATACTCATTTATCTCAGCTTGAAGCTAAAGGGTATATTAGAAAAAATGGTAGCAAAAATAGAGCTATTGAATTGCTTGTTGAAAATGAATTTGCAGCAAAAAATGAAAATGTAATTGATGTGCCATTACTTGGAAAAATTACTGCAGGGAATCCTATTGAAGCAATTGAAAGGCCTAATGAATTTTTCTCAATACCTGCTTATTTAATACCTAAACAAAAGGAAGTGTTTACTTTAAAGGTAAGTGGAGAAAGTATGATTAATGCTGGTATTTATGATGGTGATATTGTTATTGTTGAAAGATGTAATACTGCTAAAAATGGTGATATAGTTGTTGCTATGACTGATGAAAATGAGGTTACTTTAAAAACATATTATAAAGAAAATGGGCACTTTAGATTACAGCCTGAAAATGATACAATGGATCCATTTATATTTGATAATATTACTGTTTTAGGAAAAGCAATTGGATTATATAGAAAGATATAAAAAAACACCTTTAGGTGTTTTTTTACTATTCTTCAATAGTTTGAAAATAATTTCCTGAATCTAAATAAAGTATTCCTTTTTTATCTTCTATTTCTTTATTAGAAATAATTTTAATATATTCATTTATAGAAGTAATCTTATATAAAGTAATATATACGTAATTTCCATCGTTCATTGTAAATATAAATCTTTCTTTATCTATATCATTTGGTACATATTCTATTTCTGAAATCATTTGTTTTATTTCTTCATTTATATCTTGATATTTAGTTATAAATTTATCTAAAATAGTATCTTCAATGGTATTTATAATAATAGGTAATTCTTTATTATAATCAATTTGTTTAGTATTAGATAATATTACTTTATCATTATAAATAAATAATGGTGTTGCTTCTTTTATTTGTAATGTAATAGATCTATCTATATTTTTTTTTATTTTTACTTCATCTATTAAATCATTTTTTAATAGATTTTTTTTTATTTGATATTTAGTTGTAAGTATAAAACTAGGATAATCTCTAAGTCCTGATATATCTATTATTTCTTGATCTGTTAAGTAAATATTATTTTCTATAAATATATTATTTATTTTCATAGTAAACATCTTATATGTATATAAACCTATTACATAAATAACTATAAGTGCAATTAGAATATTAACTATTTTTATTCTTTTTTTTACAACTACTTCTTCCTTTTTATTCTCCATATATTACTCCCAATTAACAAATTCTTGTTCTATTTTTAAATCTACTCCTGTTTCTTCTTTAACTTTGTTTTTTACAAATAAAATTAAATCATGTACATCTTTTCCAGTAGCATTTCCTTTATTAATTATAAAATTAGCATGTTTTTTACTAACTTGTGCTCCACCTATTGTGTATCCTTTAAGCCCACATATATCAATTAATCTCCATGCATAATCTCCTTCTGGATTTCTAAATACACTTCCTGCTGAAGGAAATTCAAGTGGTTGAGTCATTAATCTTTTTTGTTTTCTCTCTTCAATAAGTGCTTTTATTGTATTTTTATTACCTTTTCTAAGTACAATAGTTGCTTCTAAACAAATATGTCCTGGATTTTGTTGTAAAAATGATGATCTATATTTAAAATTCAAATCACTATTATACATTGTAATAACTTCTAATTCTTTAGTTAATACTTCTATTTCACTAACAATATATCCCATATCAGATTTATATGCCCCTGCATTCATATAAACTGCTCCACCTATTGTACCAGGTATTCCAGTTGCAAATTCCATCCCAGTTAAACCTTCTTTTGAAACTTTTCTTGCAACAGAAATTAAACTTGCACCAGCACCCGCTTTTATAATTGTGTCATTTATTTCACATTTATTAAGTTCAGATAATTTAATTAATACATCTTTATATGGTTTATCTGAGAATACTAAATTTGAACCATTTCCAAGTATTTTAAAATTAATATTATTTTCTTTTAGTAATTTAATAAGTATTTTTAATTTATCTATATTTTTAGGTGTTACAATTAAATCAGCTTTACCTCCTACTTTAAAAGTAGTGTATTTTTTTAATGAAACATTTTTTTCTATTTTACCTATTTTATGTTTTTCTATTTCCAATATTAAATTCATATTTCACCTACTATTTCATATATTAAATTACATATTTTTGTTGTACTATCTAAAATATTCATATTTGATAAGTTATTTTTTATTTCTTTTATTTTATTCTTATCATTTATTAATTTATCAATTTCATTTATTAATTTATCTTCTAATTCATCTTCTTTTATTAAAATACTTGCATTATTATTTACTAAACTAAGTGCATTTTTATATTGATGATTATCTGTAACATAAGGGCTTGGTACAAGTATTGACACTACTTTATGTGATATTATTTCACTTATTGTAGTCGCACCTGCTCTTGATACTAAAATATCTGTTTTTTTAAATAATCTTTTTAAATTATTAATAAATGGCTCTATTACAATATTGGAATTTAAATTTAATGTTTTAAACTCATCATAATACTCTTTTCCTGTAACACATAATACTTCATAATCTTTATTATTAAATTTAGGAAGTATATTTTTTAATTTATCAGATACAACTTTTGAACCAAGTGATCCCATAACTATTAATACTAGTTTTTTATTATTTGATAAGTTAAATTCTTTCTTATCAAATAATGTATAATCAACTTCACTACTAGGATTTCCTGTATAAACTACTCTTTTATTAGATACAAGGGTATCTTTAAATGATATCATTACTGCATCTGCATATTTTGATAAGAATTTATTAGTCATGCCTAAAGTACTATTTTGTTCATGTATAATTGTTTTAATACCCATTTTATGAGCAGTATAAATTACTGGTGCGGTTACATATCCTCCTACGCCTATTACTATGTCTGGCTTAAATTCTTTTATTTTCTTTTTAACTTTATTTAAAGAAGATAATAAATAATATATTGTTTTTATATTATTAAATGATAATTTTCTATCAAATCCTCTTATTTTAATTCCATAATATGGAATATTTTCTTTTGGAATAATATCTTTTTCCATTCTATCAGTTGTACCTATATATAGTATTTCTGTATTTTTATCTATTTTTTTTAATTTATTTATAATAGATAATGCTGGATAAATATGCCCACCTGTGCCACCTGCACTTATTATTACACGCATTTTTTCACCTCTTTTTATAAATACTTATATGAGTTTTACCATATTTTCTATATTTAATTAATTCTAAATCATAAGTACTATCTTCTAATAATTCATCTTCATACTCACAAATAATAATTGCATTATCATTAAGAATATTATATTTTAATATTTTATCTATAACTTTTTTTATTTTTATTTTACCATATGGTGGATCTAAAAATATTATATCAAATTTAATAGAATTTAAGGAAAAAGTTTTTAGTGCTAAATCAAAATCTTTTTTTATTATTTCATAGTTATTTTCATTTATTTTAGATAAATTATCTTTTATAACTTTAATAGAACTATCTTTTTCATCCACAAAATACACATATTTTGCATAATTACTTAATGCTTCTATACCTATTGAACCAGTTCCTGAAAATAAATCTAGGAATATACTATCTTTTATTTCATTTTGAATCATTGCAAAAATAGATTCTTTAACCTTATCCATTGTAGGTCTAATTCCTTCTATATCATATCCTTTTAAATTAAATCTTTTATATTTACCACTAATTACTCTCATTACTTCTCCTACAAGTTTTATTATTTAATAATTTTTCTATTTCTTTATTTAAATAATATATATGAAAATCAAATATAACTTGATTTTTTATATATTCTTTTATGTATTTATTATTTTTATCTTTAATATTATCTTTAATTATTATTTCTTTTGAATTAATCATTTCTTTTACAAATTCAGTGCTTTTTAATTTATCAATTAATTCATCTGTTTTAATTAATATTTCATTCATAATTACTCCAACACTTTTAAAATAGATTCAATCATTGTAAGTTTTTCTCCAATTCTTTCTATTTTATCTTGTGTATTTAACTTATATGCATCTTTCATTTCCTGTATCATATCATTTATAAGTTCAGGGTGTCTATTTAGTATTTTATACCAATGGGAATTTTCTCTTAAATATTTATGCAATAATTCATTTGAAAATATTTTTTGCATAGTTATTATATCCATTAGTCTTCAAACCTTTTAAATATTGGTCTTGGTTCATATGTAGGGGTTGTATCTTCTTTTTTTACAAAATCTTGCAGTAATTTTATACCTTTTTCAATGCTATTTAAATTTTTCTTAACACTATCCATATTAATATTTTTAATACCATTTATAACTGTATTAAGGTCTGTATTACTAGATTTAAATCTAGAAAATACTTTATCATCATCCCCATACATATCCCATAATTCATATAAATCTTGCCATGTAGTACTTTTATTTTGTACATATGTTGCAAAAGATGGATATTTTTTTACAAATTGCTTAAATTCTTCTTTTCTATCCATTAATATCACCAATAAATTATATTCAAATAATCTATTAGTTATACAATTATTTTATATCTTTTAAAAAGTCATCAATAGTAAGCATTCTCTTGTCTATTTCTTCTAAAGATACCTCTTTTTTTATTTCTTTTTCTACTACTTTTATATCAAATATATTACTATTTTCTATATTTTTTACTATAAAAGCATCAGTTATTTTTTTAGCAATACTAGAACCAGTACTTAATCTATCCATAATTGGTAGGTCAGTTGGTTTTATAATATCAATATCTAAATTATTTTTTATACCAAGTAAGTCTTTATTTTTAAATTTAAATACTTTAAGAACTTGATGTGGATTTGTTTTTACTTCTCTTATTATAAGAGTGCCTCTTCTTGCTCTTACTCCTCTTTCTATATCAGATAATCTTAATCTTTTACCTGTACCTTTATCAGTAATTATACCAATATATTCATAAGAGTCATCAAATAATAATGCTCCTGCAACAAAATCATCTTTTAATTTAATAGATTTTACTCCACCAGATTTTATACCTGTTATTGGTACTTCTTCTATATCAAATGCTACTTCATAACCTGTATTTGTAACAATAAGAACATTTTTATAAGGTTCATATGAGATATTTATAACTCTATCATCATCTTTTAATTTAATATTAGTAACAGGTTTTGAATATCTTTGCAACTTATATTCAGATAGTTTAGTTCTTTTTATCATACCATTTTTAGTAAATGTAGTAATACATACATCCTTATCAAAATCATATACAGGAATAGATGATATTATTTCTTCTTCTTCCTTAAGAGGTATAATATTACTTATATGTTTACCAATATCTTTCCATTTAACATCTGGTATTTCATGCACAGGTAAAAATAAATAATTACCTAAATTAGTAAATAATAGAATTGTATCTTGAGTATTAATTTCATACTCACCTATTACATAATCTCCTTCTTTTACAAAAGTATCTTCATCCTTACATGATGTATAACTTCTTAAAGAAACCCTTTTTACATAACCTTCTTTTGTTATAACTGCAATAACATCTTCCTTAGGTATCATCATAGTAGGGTCAATATTTATTTCAGTAATTTCATTTCTTATTTCAGTTTTTCTATCTATTCCATATTCATTTCTTATCTTTCTAAGTTCATCTTTCATAAATGATTTTAATTTTTCTTCATCACTTAAAATTCCCTTTAAAGTATTAATAATTATCTCTAAATTATTCATCTCACTTTCAAGTTCTGTGATATCTGTATTAGAAAGTCTATATAATTGTAATTCAACAATTGCTTTAGCTTGTTTTTCAGTAAAATCAAATTTTTTAACTAAATTAGCTTCACTATCAGCTTTATTTTTACTACTTCTAATTGTTTTTATTACTTCATCAAGAATACTTATTGCCTTAATAAGTCCTTCTACAATATGCATTCTTGCTAAAGCATGGGCAAGATCAAACTCATTTTTCTTAATAGTAACTTCTCTTTTATGTTCAATATAAGCATCAAGCATATCAAGTAGAGAAAGTAGTTTTGGTCTTCTATTTACTATACCTATCATATTAAATCCATATGAAACTTGTAATTCTGTGTTTTTATATAAATAATTAAGAAGTAATTCTGTATTAATATCTTTTTTTACATCAATTGCAATTCTAATACCATCTCTATCAGATTCATCTCTTACTTCTAATATTCCTTCTATTTTCTTTTCTATTCTTATTTCATCTATTGCTTTAACTAGTAATGCTTTATTTACTTCAAATGGTATTTCATCAATAATTATTTGAGTTTTGTTTTTTGCATTTTCTATTCTTACTTTAGATTTAATTATTATCTTACCTTTACCTGTTTCATATGCTTTTCTTATTCCGTCCATTCCTTCAACTATTGCACCTGTTGGAAAATCAGGCCCTTTTATTATTTCCATAATAGTATCAAGTTTAGAATTAGGATAATCAATTCTATGTATAGTAGCGTCTATTACTTCTTTTAAATTATGTGGTGGTATATTTGTTGCATATCCAGCACTTATTCCTGTCGTACCGTTTACAAGTAAATTAGGAAATCTTGCAGGTAAAATAGTTGGCTCTAAAAGTGAATCATCATAATTAGGCGCGAATATAACAGTATCTTTATCTATATCTTTAAGCATTTCACTAGCTATTTTAGAAAGTCTTGCCTCAGTATAACGCATTGCAGCAGGACTATCACCATCTATTGAACCATTATTACCATGCATATCCACAAATGGAGTATTACTTTTCCACCACTGAGAAAGTCTTACTAAAGCATCATATATAGAAGAATCTCCGTGTGGATGGAATTTTCCCATGATATCTCCCACACTTCTTGCACTTTTTCTATAAGGCTTATCATATGTATTTTTTTCTTTATACATAGAATAAAGTATTCTTCTTTGAACAGGTTTTAATCCATCTCTAACATCAGGAATAGCTCTATCTTGTATTATATATTTAGAATATCTTCCAAATCTTTCTCCCATTATTTCCTCTAGGGAATATTCATATATTTTGTTAATAACTTCTTGCATATCTTTCACCATTAAAATTATATCACATTTTAGAAAAAATACCAAAAAATAGGCACAAAATAAGAAAATATTTAAAATATTACTTTATATTTTGAACTTCCTTAACAATACATACAGCTTAAAAAGTTTTATATAGAAAACATTTTTATTATGTTTAACTAAATATTAAAATATAATAATTCTAAAAAAAAAGTCAAAATTGACTTTTTTCTATAACTAATTACTTAGCTTCTTTTGATAATACTTTTTTTCCTTTATAATATCCACATTCTGTGCATACTCTATGTGGTCTTATAACTGCACCACAATTAGAACATTTAGTTGTACCATTTTCTTCTACTTTGTAATGAGTACGACGCATTCTTTTTCTTGTCTTACTTATTTTTCTAAATGGAACTGCCATTATCTCACTCCTCCTCGTTATTCAAATATGTAATATTTGATTCATCTTCTCTTATTAATTTCCATCCATCACCTGAAACAATGGAATCACTTATATCCTCGCTTACAACTTTAAGTGGGATTTCTAATACTATATTTTGCCATATAATTGGAATAATATCAATATTATTTTGAATAATTTTTACATATTCTTCATCATTTTCGGTATTATTTGATAATTTTACCTCTGTTTTTATCTCAAAAGGATAATTTACATCTTTTAAAGTAATACTACATGGTAATATCATTGTACCTTTTATAAATAAATCCATATTATATTCAAAATCATTAAATCTGTGAATATTAATAGAAATATCTAATGGGCTTAAATTTCTAATATCAGTATTTTCATATAAACTTTTGTCTAATGTTATTACATCATTAAAAATTAGTTCATTTTCTTTTCTATTTTGTAATTTAGTTAAATCTAATAACATAACCACTCACCTATTAAATTATACTAGTTTTATTATATTTTTTCAACTTATTTTCAAAATTTGTT
>CAZKUP010000041.1:0-9589 GCA_964555985.1 uncultured Clostridium sp.
AATACATGTAACATTTTCAAATAAAATTAACATATCATTTATGTAACATTTTTACTTAAAATTCACAATTTGGTAACAAAAAAATCAAATTTTATAAGAAAATTGTTAGTTTTATACCTTTTAAATATAATATAAATTAAAAAAGACTTATATTATTCCTTTAATATAAATCTTATTTCTTAATTATTAATCCATTTTTTTCTATTTTAAAATTTTTATTAAACATAAAATTTAATGAAATAAATTGATATATCGATGAACTTACTTGTCCTAGCCCTGTACAAAATGGAGTCTTTAATAATGAAATAACCATTCTTAATCCACTAGATACCATTTTATTTACTGTTGTTTTAATTGCTGAATATTCTAGTTGTAAATAACAAGTTTTTAATTTATAAATTGGATAAATTGAAAAGTTGATTAATTCAAAGCTAAAGTAAATTGCTACTAACATCATATCTAATTCATAAAATCTATATAATACTATAAACATTAAAAATACAGTTCCTAACAAGATTAATAAAAGTTTATAAGCATTATTTCTATGTTCTTTATAATTAAACTTTTCTTTACTTATATCTATTTTAGCTGCTATTGAAATTGCATCATATACATCCCATTGAGTATCTGTTATTAATGCAACAAAAGTTAATGCTAATGTATATTGTTCTCCAAATTCCATAGCATTACTTAATCCAAACAAGAAGATAAAGAAAAATGCAATATTATTAAATAACTCTACAGAATCGTATTTAATACACTTTAGAATATCAAATTTAAACTTAAACTTATCAAATGATTTGATAGCAACATATATTGTATAAATTAAAATGGATAATAGAGTTATTGTTATTATGATAGTTTGATTTTTACATAATAATGAGCTACCTATTAACACTATAAAGTTAAGTAAATTAAAACCTAATGAGTATCTATTTGCAATATCATTCTTTTCTTCATAATATAATTTCTCTAAGACAAATGCAAACACTAATTGTATAAATAATTGAATAACTGAATATATAGCAAATGTTTTATATATTGTAATATCCATATTCATAAAACTGATATATTGTTCTATGTTAATTACTATGAATCCAAAAATTAGAAATGCAATTATACTTCCAAGAACTATTCCAGACATTACTGCATTATTATTTTTATCTTTTTCTTTACTGATATTTGCTCCTGTTGAAAATATTGATTTTAATATATACCAAACAAATTGAATTGGATAAGTTAAAGTAAATATGTTGATTAAATTTTTATCAATTATTAAACTTAAACAAAACCAAGACAAGATCGGTATAAATGATAAAAGGGCTAAATCAAAGCTTATTTTTAATAATCTTTTCATTATAAATTTTCCTTTATTTCAGGAAACAAATCATATAAATTATAACCTAATAAATTATCAAAATACTCTTTTAATTTAAGTGTTTCTTTTATATGATAATGAGTTTTAGCAAACACTCCATGTCTTAATAATAAATCCATCATTCTTTTATCAACAGTTAACACTTTTATAGTACACATTAAATCACATAAATTAATGATTTTTTCATATATTGAATATTCTTCTTTTATATATTCTTTTACAAAATTATAATTAGGATTTTGTTTATCGGTTTCATCTCTATCATTTGATATACAATCTATATCATTGTTTAAAAATGAATGTTTAATACAAATTCCTGCATACTCTTCATCATAACCTAACGATTTTATATACTCATAACCTTTTATTGCATGTGGAAAAACTCCATCTTCTTCATATTCAAATTTCTTTCCAATATCATGTATATATCCTAATGTTTTAGCAAAATCTTCATCTAAATTTAACGCTTTTGCAATTACTCCTGCAGTATTTCCAACACAAGTTGAATGATTTATCCAACGCTCATTTTTTGATTTCTTATCTCGTTCTTTGTTTATTAGATTCAATGCTTCTGAACTTGTTAATCTCATAATTCGTACTCCTTAATCTCACAATTTTTAAGACCTCTATCTAAAAACTTTCCATCTTGAATTCCATCAAAATATCCATTAAATGCTTTTGATATTCCACTATGTCCTACAATTAAAACTTTTTTATATTCTTTATCCTTTAATTCATCTAAAAAATTATATACTCTCTTAAAAAATTCTTGTATGTTTTCGCTGGTTCCATATTGAATATCTGTATAATAATTCCAATACTCAATTCTATTAGTAACTTCTAATGCTTGTTTAATTCCAACCTCTGTTAAATCTTCATCTTTTGTATTGTATTGATGCGAAGCATTATGTGGAACTTGCCCATGTCTTACTAAATATATTTTCATTATTTTTGCTCCATCTTAATAAAGAAATCTTGATATATCTTATTTCTATATAAATCATTAACAAATATTACATTATGTCTATCTTCAGTTTCTTTATATAATCCATTATCTAGAACAATAGGACAACTAATCAATTCTGATTTAAACCAATCTGCATTAATTTCATAAGCAATTGCACTTAAATCCCATAATGTTTTACTTGAACCAATTTCATCTTTAGGTTCTTTCATAAATGATTTTTTGCATTTAATAAAAATATCACATAAATATTTATTTAGTTCTGTATCTTTATTTAAATAATGTTCTAGCTCATAAATAGTAGTTGATAAATTGGAAGCAACATTTCTACAAGGAATAACAACTAATTCAACTTTAGAATCAAATACTTTTTGAACTGCTGGAATATCCTGTCTAAAATTAAATTCACTATTATCTTTTGTTAAGAAAGTATTTCCGCCTAACCATACAACTTTTATTTTATTAATTATTTCAGGTGATTTTTCTATTGCTAAAGCAACATTAGTTATAGCTCCGATTGCTAATATTGTAGTTTTATCATTTTTATTTGCAATTTCTATTATTTTATCTACAGCTTCATTTGATTCTTTACTATCTTTAAAATATTTTGTTGTTCCTTTATAAACAATATCTTTATATTCAGATTTATTAAGCATATCTAATATATTTAAAGTTACTTCATAACTTTTTTCTGTTCCATCTTCAATAGTCATTGTATTTGCATATCCACTTTTTGAAAATGGTGCTATTGTTATTGCTTCTAAATCAAATACATCTAAAGATTTCATTAAATAAGTTAATGCAAATTGATCATCGATTTCATTAAACATATCAGTATCTAATATTACTTTTTTCTTTGACATATTACTTATCACCTCATAAAAATCTTTCCAACTATTTACTCTTGGTATATCTGCAAATCTATTATAAGGTGTATCCATTAAAAATGCTTTAATATTATTTTCAATACAACATTTGCAATTACCAACAGAGTCATCTATCATAATATCTATATTATTTTCCAAGCATTTAATAGTTTTTTCTTTCTTTGTATAAGCATCAGTTAAAATTAGCTTATCATATTTAATTGAATTATTGTCTAACCATTCTTTAGTCATATTATAAGGATCAGAATATTCACCATTATCTCTACCTGTAATAATACAAATATAATGACCTTCTTCTTTTAACTTATCTATATACTTTTTTGCTCCGTCTTTTACCTTTAGATTTTTAGCTATTCTTTCAATATTATTTTTATAAAACTCTTCTTCTTCTGTTTCAGTCCAATCAAACATACCTCTTCTTATATAATCAGCTTTCTCATTTATGATTCCTGAATTTCTTAATTGTTTATCATAATCAAGGTATTCTTTTAACAAATCTTCATTAAAGTTTGAGATAACATTGTCTATATCAATTCCTATTCTCATTATTACACCACCATTTATTTTATAATAATTAATCTATTAATATTATCTATAATACTTTCATTATAAACAGTATAATTGTTTAAAGCATCTTCAAATGAATTATAGAAGCTTTTCTTTATTTCATATAATATTGGATAAACAGCTATTTTATTATCCATTTCTTTAATTACATATTCTAAACTATATAACTTGAACCTAACTTCATGTTCTCTTTCAAATAATTCTTTCAACTCTTTTACAACCATACTATCACCACCATAATACATATAATTTAACTAAACATTAATTCTTTTTTTACTATTTCTTCCCATAATTTATATAATTCATTTATTTGGCAATTAGAAAATTTCTTCATTAATTTTTCTGTTAATTCTTTATCTCTAATTAATAAATGATTACCAAAACCCAAATCAGATAACCACCATTCAGCATTAATCCAATAAGATTCCCTAATCAATGTGTGATTAAAGTTTAACTCTCTAAGAATAGGTAAAATATTAAATATTTTTTCTTCTTCTCGTACTATATCAGAAAGTTTTTCTATTACTTCTGTAACTCCAATAAATGTATAATTCGTTTTATACCACTTATATTCGTTTGCTTTGCCTGCAATAATATCAACCCTACCTGCTTGTCCTATTGCTCCAGATTCGGCAAAAAACACAAGTATAACATCATCATAATTTATATCTTTAATATTATCTTTTGTAATTGTTTCAATACTCATATTATCCTCTATTATTTGCACATTTCCCAACTTCTAAAATAAATACACTCTAATTTATTGTTGAATCTTATTTCATATATTCCATCATAAATATCATTATTTTGTTCTAGATACCACTTAGCAATTACAACATTATTATCAATTGCTAATAAATTAATTTCAATTTTATGAATGTCTTCATTTTTTATATGTTGCCATTCTTCTCTTATTTCTTCAATTGTAGTATAAGGTTCTATAAATGGTGTTTCTTGATAAAAAGTAGTTTGAGAAAATAAAGATACTGCATTTTCTATGTCTTTATTAAACCAATATGTTTTTAATTTATTTAACCACTCCTCAACATATTTCTTATCTAGTACCATCTTATTACTAAACTTATTTGATTCTGGTAAAGCTAATGCCCAATTTAATAATATTTTATTTGCTTCTTTTATTTCTTTATCAATATCATTCCATTTTTTTCTTTGTCCGTTACTATAATACTCTATTATCATCTCTATAATATCATCATCCACTTTATAAAATCCGTTTGGTAAATTTTCAAAATTATAATTATCGCTAAACATTATATAGACAGCTGTAAAAGTATATGGCATTAAAATATCATAACTATCTTCATAATTGTTAATTACATATCCTAAATGACTATCTTCATAGTCAACATTATTTTTTTTATTGTACATTTCATATAATCTTGGATCTTTCGCATGTCCTGAACAACAAAATTTTGTATAATACCCTTTTTTATTCAATACAGAAATTGTTTTTGCAATATCTTCATCAACTTCTATTATATTATCAATAACTTCAAAGGTTTCACTACTTAAATATTTATGGTTCATATTTACCTCCAACTATGCAAATTTAGTATATATCTGTCATATTAATTATAACACAGATTATTGTATTTTGCCCTATAATAAGGCGTTTTTTACCATGTTTTATTTGATTTTTTTAACAAAAGAAAAGATTTAGAACCCAAATTCTAAATCTATGATTTATCTACTTCTTCCTTTATATGAACTATCCTGTTGATAAGAGTATAATCTATCTAATTGTTCATCATCTATTTGAATTACTTTTCCACCTTTAGGATTAATTTGTATTCCACCAAATACTATCCATATTGCATCAAGTGGCATATCTGGCATATAAGCATCTCCATCTGTAAAAATAATTTTGTTTTCGACTCTTCTTGAGAAAGCACCAACTGCTACATCAAAGTTAGTTCCTCCTCCACCTTCAAATCTCATATTCTCTATATCTTCTTCTGTTCTTATTTCATGAAATCCATAAAATTCTGTGTCAAAACATCCAACTTTTAATCTTGAATGTTGTAATATATTTTTACACTCTCTTAAGAAATTCTTAAGCAATGTTTCATTAATTGAACCACTTGTATCCAAAACTATTTCAGTTTCAGGCATTGGTTGTTCTTCTAAATTAGCACTTATTACACCATTTTCAATAGTTGCATTTCTATAAGACCAATCAACATCATATTTGATTGCCTCTCTTAATACATATCTCCAATCAATTAAAGGTTTTGCTCTTCCTATATCAGTTATATTTCTTATATCTCTATTTGTTGAAGAACCAGGACCCATAGCTTGTTGTGATAACGCTTTTTTTAATTCTTCTAATTCTTTTTTCTTTTCTTCTAGATTTTTCTTAAAAGCTTCTTTCTCTCCTAATTGTTCAGTTTCTTCTTGTTTCTTTTCTATTTCGCTTTTTTTCTCTTCTTTGTCTTGTTTATCTCTATTAAATAATTTATCCAATAAACTTTCTTTTTTATTTTTCTTTGCTTGTTCTTCTTTATGTTTTTTTATTGCTTCATCCCACATACTATGAGTATCATGTCCGACATCTTGTTTTTCTTCATCTGAAGTTTGTTCACCATTTCCAGATGATTGATTATTTTCTTTCTTTTGAGATTCTGTATCGGATGAAGAACTTCCTCCACCTTGACTACTCTTTTGTTCTGATTGTTCAGATTCTTCACCACTAGATGAACCTCCATTATTTTGGCCATCAGAACTTCGAGATTGAGAGTTATTTCCTTGTGAGTTATTATTCTCGTTCTGTTCTTGTTCTCCTGAATTTCCTTGTCCATTTTGATTTTGTTGATTTTGTCCTTGCCCACCTTTATTACCTTGACCGTTTTGTTGTTGCTGTTGCTTTTCTTTCAATAGTTTTTCATATAATTGTTCAGCATCATAGTTGATAGCATCTGCCATATCAACTCCACCTTCAACCATTTTTAAACCATCTCTTTTTAGAAAAGCATTTATTACTGCATCTGTTGCAGTATTCCAAATAGCTGGATCTTTACCTTCACTTCTTAAAATGTGATTAAAAGCAATATGACATACTTCATGAGCAAATATAAATGTTTGTTCTTCAACACTTAATTTTTCTAAAAATTCTGGATTGTAATGTATTACTTTTCCATCAGTTCCTGCTGTTGGTACATTCTTATTTGCTCTATAATCTACATTAGCTACTACGCTTCCAAAAAAAGGATATTTTACAAGCATTTTCCTTTTTATTGATTCTATATCAAAGCTCATAAAACTATCCTTTTATATGTGCAACTAATGAATATATTTCTTCATTAATTGTATTTTCATTTATTTCTTTTGCAGTAACAACAATTACAGTATTTTTTGGAAGTTCAAATGTAGATACTTGTCTATATTTTAATATTTCTACAAACTTTGTTTGTTCATTCTTTGGAATACTATCTATTTTATCAATAACTAATATAGTTGATGTAGATTCTTCAAGTTTATTTAACCACTCTGGAGAAACAAATTCCGTATTGTCATAGTGACCATTAAGTTCAGTCATTTCACAATTGGCAGATAATACAACACTATTAGGAATACTACTTCCATCTATAAAATCTACTAATATTGGAGCTACATTACTTTTAATATAACTCATTAATAATTCTCTTTTTGCATCATTCATTATACTCTTCTACCTCCTCTATTATTTGCTAATCTAGCTTCTGCAACAATTTCCATTCTTGCTTCATCACCATGTGTCCATAGTGAATCAAATATTGCACAAGGTTCTCCACCTAGTTTTAAAACAAATTCTCTTACTTTTGCGAAATTTGCTTCATCAACTTGCGATAACCCCATTGCTGTTGCATATATTTCAGAGGTATTCATTTGTAAATCTCTTTCAGTATAATTTCCTTTTAAAACATCATCTAATGTTATTACTCTTTGATTACAGAACTGACAGAACTCTCTTGTTATATCTTCTCCTACCAATGCTCTTAGCATTTCAGGTTGTCCTGTAGCATATAACATTTTTGATGCCATTTCCCATTTTCTAGGATCTGCATTTGGTTTTTCACCATCATATTTACTTCTTAATGATTCACCTTTTTTATAAGCTATATAAGCATATATTGCAGGGTGAATATTGTGTTCACTTGCCCATTGTAACCAACTTTCTACAGTTGTTTGTATATAAACATGAGCAAATCTATTGAATAAAGGTTCTGCTAATTGATTTGCAGCTAAACTATCTTTCATATCATTACCAGCTGCCACTATTCTAGCATTCTTTGGTAATTGCCATATTCCATTAACTTCTCTATCTAAAACTATATTAAATGCTATACCTTGAATACTAGGTAGTGCATTTGTTATTTCATCTAAGAACACTATATGATATTTATCTGGTTCTTTTTCGCATCTATCTTCTAACTTTTTAAGCCATGTAGGTTTAACATCTATCATTTCTCCAGTTTCAGAATTATATACACTTTTTCCATTTAAACTTTCTGGAGTTGCATTACGAAGATATATAATTACACATTCTGGATCAATTTGTTTTACTCTTGCACTTTTACCTTCTGATGATTGTCCATGCAAGAATACTGCAACACCACTTTCAATTGCTCCTCTAATTATATCTTCTTCACTTACTTGTCCAAAATTGAATCCGTATGGATTTCTTCTTTTTTCTGCTTCAGCTTTGTTTGCTTCAATTTGTTTCTTTTCTTCTGGAGTTATTTCTCTTGAAAAACTTGGAGTTATATCTTTTGAAAAATGTCTATCCATAAATTCTTTAATATCAGTTCTATTGAAATCACCTTTATAATTACTTCTTCTATTGAACTGAACTCCTGAGAAAATTAGTTTCTTTGAAAGTGCTATATTTGTTCTTTCATCTATCATCCATTTAATTGGTTCCACTTTTACCCAATATGGACTTCCATCTTGAATCATTCTGCCATCAGACAATACTTCTCCACTACAATTTGAGTCACCTACAAATCGAATATATTTTTTTCCATTATATTCATATTCAGTATGAGTTCTTGCTTGAAAAGGAGTACCTGTATCTTGATATTTAACAGAATCAGTTGTATAACTTTTTCCTGTTGTTTTCATTTCATTATTTGAATATGGCATATTCGCAAATGCCTTTTCAAGTATTCTAGAAAAATCTTCTGAAACTACTGTTTGTGGATATTCTCCATATTCTACTTCAAGAATTCCATTTCTTCCTCTCACTCCGTTCGAGGAGATTGATGAGATTGATGAGTAAGGTAAAGCTGGACGAGCCCCACCACCGCGCTCGATAACATAGTTCCAATCACTATAACCATCGAAGTTAACGACGCGCGCGTCATTATCATACGGAGTTTTAGTCCACCACCAACCAGTACGATCATTTCTAGAATTACCTTCGCTTGTATAATAATCTCCTGCTACATATCCTCCTAATAAAATTGAAAAGTCAGTTATAGCACATTTTGTACCATATTTTTTTAATATATCTAACTGATCATTACCAAAAATTTGTTCATCAGTTAAAAATGTAAAGTTATTCATACATAAATCACCATATATATCATAACATACTTTTGCTGTTTTTTGACATTTTTCTTGGATTTTAGGCACTTTTTTACTATTTTGACGGAAATGTACTAACCTTCAAGTTTGGACTCTCATTTGTGTTTTTAATATGATTATAGAAAGCATTCTTTCTTGAATATACATATTCGTTGTAAATGTCAATCTATTTTGTAGGTTTTTGGTAAAAAGTTTTGTAGGTTTTTG
>CAZKUP010000042.1:0-9432 GCA_964555985.1 uncultured Clostridium sp.
ATGGCAAAAAGAATAGTGCTTGACAAATAATAAAAAAAAGTATATTATTAATTAGTAATTTCAAAAAGGAATTACTATTTTTTTCGAAGAGGTTATATAATGAATAAAGAATTTAAACAAATTGAAAAATATGCAGAAGAAAAAAATATTCCAATAATGCAAAAACCAGGTATTAATTTTTTAACTAAATATATTGAAGAAAACAATATAAAAAATATATTAGAAATTGGTACTGCTATTGGATATTCTGCAATAAAAATGGCTTTAGTTAATGATAAAATTAAAGTTACTACTATTGAGAAAGATACAGAAAGATATTTAACTGCTCTTAAGAATATTAAAGATTTTGAATTAGAAAAAAGAATTACTTTAATATCTGGAGATGCACTTGATGTTAATCTTGAAGATAAGTATGATTTAATATTTATTGACGCTGCTAAAGGACAATATATTAAATTCTTTGAAAAATACTCTAAGAATTTAAAAAAGAATGGTGTCATTGTTTCTGATAATTTAGATTTTCATGGTTTTGTAAATCAAGAAGAAAGAATTGTTAGTAAAAACTTAAGACAATTAGTAAATAAAATAAGAAATTATATTGAATTTTTAAAAGAAAATACTGAATTTACTACTACTTTTTATAAAGTAGGAGATGGAATAAGTATTTCTATTAAGAATAATTAATAGTTCTTTTTTATTTATGTTGTTAATATACTTAATTATATTGACAAAAATAATGAAATAAAGTATTATTGACTAAGTAAAAAAATTAAAAGAGGTGAAAAAATTATGGCGGAAAAGAAAGAAGTGTTTTTAACTGCTAAAGGTTTTGTAGAAATAGAAAGTGAATTAGATGAATTAAAGAAGGTTAAAAGACCTGCAATTATTAATGCAATTAAAGAAGCTAGAGCATTAGGAGATTTATCTGAAAATGCTGAATATCATTCAGCAAGAGAAGAGCAAGCTGTTATTGAAGGAAGAATTCAAGAACTTGAATATAAGTTAGAGCATGCTGTTATTATTAATGAAGAAGCTAGTGATGTTGTAAGTATTGGTTCAACTATTGTTATTAAATACGAAGGTGAAGATGATACTGAAGAATATCAAATAGTTGGAAGTACAGAAGCAGATCCATTTGAAAATAAAATTTCAAATGAATCACCTATTGCAAAAGCGTTACTTGGAAAGAAAAAAGGTTCTACAGTTACAGTTGAAAGTCCAAATGGAAAATATGACATTAATTTAGTAGATATAAAGTAACAAAGGTTGCTTTTTTTCTTATATTTTATTATAATATATTTGTTTTGAAGGAGGATTTATGTCAAATAAACATACAATAATTAAGAAAATAGAAAAGGATTCTTGGGAAAAAGCATTAAATGAATCATTTAAGAAAAATGTAAAAAATGTTGAAGTAGATGGTTTTAGAAAAGGTAAATGTCCAAGAAATGTGTTTGAAAAAAAATATGGAAAGGAATCACTATATAATGATGCAATAGATGCATTATTACCTACATTATATTCTGAAGTATTAAAAGAAAGTAATTTAATACCTGTAATACAACCAAGTATTGATATAAAAAATATTGATGAAAATGGTGTTGAATTAGAATTTGTAATAACTACTAAACCTGATGTTAAAGTTAACAAATATAAGAATTTAGGTGTTAAGAAAGAAAAAGTTACAGTAACTAAGAAAGAAATTGATGAAGAAATTACTAGACTTAGAAATCAATACGCTGAAATAGAAATTAAAACTGGTGCAATAGAAAAAGGAGATACTGCTGTAATTGATTTTGAAGGATTCAAAGATGGAATAGCATTTGAAGGTGGAAAAGGAGAAAATTATCCATTAGAAATAGGAAGTAATACATTTATACCTGGATTTGAAGATGCTTTAATGGGCCTTAAATCAGAAGAAGAAAAAGATATTAATGTTACATTCCCAGAAGATTATCCAAGTGATGAATTAAAAGGAAAAGAAGTAGTATTTAAAGTAAAAGTACATGAAATAAAACATAGAGTATTACCTGAAATAAATGAAGAATTATTCGATGATTTAGGCTTAGAAGGAGTTAATTCTAAAGAAGAATTAGAAAATCATGTTAAAGAAGATTTAACAAATAAAAAAGAAGGTAATGCAAATAATAAGTTTATAGATAATCTACTAGAAGAAATAGCTAAGAATGTAGAAATAGAATTAGAAGAAGAAATAATTCATGAAGAAATACATGCTATGATACATAATATAGAAGATAGATTTAGAATGCAAGGATTATCTTTAGAACAATATCTACAATTTACTAAGAAAACAATGGAAGATATGGAAAAAGATTTAGAACCAGAAGCAAAAAAGAACTTAACATATAGATTCATGTTAGAAGAAATAGCAAAATTAGAAAAAATAGACGCTACAGAAGAAGATGTAGAAAAAGAAATAGAAGATTTAACTAAAATGTATAACATGACAAAAGAAGAAATAATAAATGCGTTTGGTAATAAAGAAATAATAAAAAATGAACTTATAAATAGAAAAACATTAGAATTCTTAGAAAATAACAATTAATAATGTAAACTAGTGTAAAAAAGTGAAAAAAATTAAAAATTTTCACTTTTTCTATTGACAAACATGGAGGGGGGGGGGCATGATATAATGTTTGTGTAAGATAAGGGAGGTGAGATAATGAAAAAATCTTACAATAAAGCATTTACTTTAGTAGAGTTACTTGCAGTAATAGTAATACTAGCAATAATATTAGTAATAGCAGTACCTAAAATAATGGATGTAATAAACTCATCCAAAAAATCAACACTAGAAACAAGTGTAAAAATGATAGCTAGTGCAGCAGAAAAAACAAAAATGCAAAATACAGTACTTGGTAAAGAAGATGCAACAATAACATGTGATAGTGTTGCAAAACTAAGTAGCAGTGATTATGCAAATTGTACAATCAAATTTGATGGAAACACAGCAAAAGTAACAGTAAAAGGAAAAGGTAAATTTGAAGGACTAAGTGTATGTGGAGGAACAAAATCACAAGCGACAACACAAAAAGAAGAGTGTGTAAATAATTATTTTACCTATGAATTCAAATATGATTATAAATTGACTGATAAAGCTCAGTGTTTGTCATATGTTAAAAACAATTTAGAAAATTGTAATTGGTGGGATGATACAACATTGGAAAATTGGTGGTGTAGTGAAGATGGTATGTCTTTTTATGAAAAAGGAAATGAAGAAAGTGGTTTTGAGAAAGAAGTATCTACCTCTGAAATTATAATAACGGATTATAATATGGAAGGTGGAACTGAAGTAGTAATACCAAGTACAATAGATGGATATACAGTTGTTGGAGTAAAATTTTATGATGATAAGTTTAATGGTATTACAAAAATAACTGTGCCGGATACGGTTTTAGAAAAGTATTCTTTTTATTATGATCCTGTGAATGAAATGTATGTAGGTGCGATTGAGGGCAATTCAGGAAACTGTCCCCCGCCAGAGTAAGAAACAAGGTCTTAATTTTATTTTTACGTATAGTAATTAAATAGTCTGTGTGCTAGATATTTAAAGTATTTAAAATAGTAAAAGATTCTAGAATTTCTAGAATCTTTTCTAATTATTTATTTAATAATTCTCTAATTTTTTGTGTATTTTTAAAGTTTATCTTTGTACATTCTTCTAATTTATCTATATTATATTTTTCTACTATATTTTTACCAACTTCATCTACATCATATCCAGCGCCTAGTAAAAGCTTATATCCTAATTTTTTACCTAGTTTATCCATTTCATTTAGGAATATATATCTACTTATGATTGATGAACATGCAACTGATAAGCATTTGTCTTCAGCTTGTGTTGTAAATGATATATTTTTTACTACTGTTCTTTCTCTTTCAAGATATTCATAATATTTTTCAGCATTTACAAATTGATCTACTACAATTTTATCATAGTCGTATTTATTTTTTGTTATAAGTTCATATAATACTTTATTATGCATTATTGCTTTTACACCATTCATATTTATACCACTTCTGAACATTTCATTATATTTTTTATTAGATAATATTGCAGTAACATGTGGTATTTTTTCTATTAATGTAGGTGCAATTTTTATTATTTTATCATCTAATAATTTTTTTGAATCTCTAACTCCTAATGCTTCTAAGAAATTAACATCATCTTTTGATACAAATGATGCAGTAACAACTATTGGCCCAAAATAATCTCCTGTACCAACTTCATCACTACCAATGGAACTTATAAAATAATAATCTGTTTTATCAACTTCAGTTATTTTTGGCTTCTTTTGTTCTTGTTTAGTTTGTTGTGGAAAATGTCCCGTTAATGTTTTTTCTCTTTGACTCCACATACTAGCGTCAATATCTGCACTTATTCCTTGAAAAACAACTTTATTAGATTCATATAAAGTTACAATTGTATCATCTTCATCAGCTTGAAATATTGCATAAGGAGGTGTTTTTTCTCTTTTTTTATATCTGAAATATTCAATCATTTCCTCTTTTGTAATATCACTTATTTTGTAAGTATATGTCTTATAAACTTTCTTAAATTTTTTTTCCATTTTCATCACCTATATATATTTTAGCACAAAATTATTTATTTTTCTATTTTTTTGTAATATAATATTAATATATTTTAAAAAAAATAATATATTGGAGGAGTTATGAATTTATTAGATGTAATTATTTTATTAATTTTAGCACTTGGTGCGGTTACTGGATTTGTTAGAGGTTTTTTTAAGCAAACAGTAATATTTGTAGGTACAATATTAGTAGTAGTATTATCATTTGTACTTAAAAATCCGTTATCAATGATTTTATATGAAAATTTGCCATTTTTTAAATTTAGTGGTTTAACATCACTTAATATAATACTTTATGAAGCACTTGCATTTTTAATATGTATTGCTGTATTATCAATGGTTTTATCTATTGTAATAAAGATATCTGGTATTATAGAAAAGTTACTTAAGTTAACAATAGTTTTTGCACTACCTTCTAAAATACTAGGTATGATAGTTGGTTTAGTTCAATATTTTGTTGTGCTTTATGTAGCATTATTTATAGTATCTATGCCTGTATTTAATATGCCATTTTTAAGTGATTCTAAGTATGCACCTATTATTTTAGAGAAAACACCTATTATGAAGGAGTTTACTAGTAATGCAGTTAAATCATTTAATGAAATAGCTGAATTTACAAAGAAGTCAATTAATATTAAAGATATTGATAGTACAAATAGAAATATTGTTGAAATAATGCTTAAAAATGATATTGTTACAATTGATAGTGTTAAGTTATTAAATGAAAAGGGTAAAATAAAAATTGATAATATTGATGAATTAGAAAACAAATATAAGGAGGGAAATAATGGTTAATCATGATTTTGATATAAATAAATTAGATGAAATAGTTAGTAGTGGAGTAGTTTTATTAGATTTTTATGCTGATTGGTGTGGACCATGTAAAATGCTTATGCCAGAGTTATCTGATTTGGTTAAAAAAATAGATGTAAATGTATATAAAATAAATGTTGATAATAATCCGGATGTTGCTAAGAAATATGGTATTATGACTATACCTACTTTGGTTTTATATAAAGAAGGTAAAATAGTTAATAAGCATTCTGGTTATAGAACAAGTGATGATTTAGTAGAATGGATAAGAGCCTCAAAATAGGTTCTTTTTTACTTGAATATTTTTTATTTTTGTGGTATTCTTATTTTAGAATAGGAGAGGTGTTATGAAGAAGAAATTTAAATTACTAATTTTTCTTGTTTTTGCATGTGTTTTTACGAATGTTAATGCAAGTCCTGCTAATGATGCATTTATTGATGATAATTTATATAAATGTGTAATTGATGCTTATAATATAGATAAGGAAGATAAAAAAGATTATACTTATAGTATTTTACCTGAGGAGTTAAATACTATTACTACATTAGATTGTTCTAATTATAAGGGTAAAATAGAGAATTTAACAGGTCTTAATAAATTAAGAGGTCTTACAAGTCTTAATTTAAGTGGTAATACGTTTTTAGGTGGTAGTCTTAAAATAACAGGTAATGAAGGTACATTAAAAACAGGTATTAATTTACCATCAACATTATCACTTACTGATATAAGTTATCAAATAGAAAATAAAAATATTATAAAGATAGAAAATAATAAAGTATATCCTTTGGATAATGGAAGTACAACTGTTATTATGACTGCAAAAGTATCTGGAAATGAAATAAAAGAGAGGTATTTAGTGTCTGTTTCTAATCCTAAGTTTAATAAAAGTTCTAATGCTAAGTTAGCTTCTCTTTATTTATCTAAGGGTGAATTTGCTTTTGATAGTGATACAACTAGTTATACAGTTGTTGTAGATAAAGACACTACTAGTGTTAAAGTAAATGCTAATGTACTTGATAAAACAGCATCATTTATGAATGGTTATGGGCCAAGAACTGTAGAATTAAAAGAAGGTACTAATGAAATATTAGTTAAGGTAAGGGCACAAGATTCTAGTATTAAAACATATACTATAAATGTTATTAGAAGTGATGGAAATGATTTAAATACTAGACTTATTAATATAGAGTTATCTATTGGGCAGATAGATTTTAAACCTGATGTATATGTTTATAGTATAAATGTAGATTCAAATATTAATAATATAGATGTTAAAGCTGTTACAGAATCTTCTTTAGCGGTTGCCAAGGTTAGTGATACAAAATTAAAAGTTGGCACTAATAAAATAACTATTACTGTTACTTCTGAGTCTGGAGGAAAAGGAGTATATGAACTTCTTGTTACTAGAGAAGATTATGATTCACTTGATAATTATTTAACTAGTTTAAATATTAAAGATTATAATATTAATTTTAATAAAAATAAATTTAAATATGATTTATCTATTGGATTTGAAAAAGAATTATCTATAACACCAGTTCTTGAAAATAAAGAATCTTCTTATGAAATAATAGGTAATAATGATCTAAAAAATAATTCAAAAATAATTATTAAAGTAAGTGATAAAGAAGGTAGTACAAGAGAATATATTATTAATATAAAAAAGAATTCTATATTAGATAGTATAGACTATAGAATGGTTATTTTAGCAATTGAATTTATAATAATATTTATTTTAATACTTATAATTATATTTAGAAAACCAAATAAACCAAAAAAGGTAAAAAAAGTAAAGAAATCAAATATTCCACAAGCAAGGGTATCACAAAATGTATGTAAAGCATGTGGTACAGTAAATGATATAAAAAGTAAAACATGCTATGTATGTGGTAATTTATTAAAATAGGAGTAAGTAATTATGGAAGTTAAAATATTAAATACTAAAAGAATTAGAAATTTAACAGTAATATGTGCATTATGTGTAATAATGCTTACTGTATCAACATATGCATGGTTTGTTGGAATGCAAAAAATAAGTGTTAGTAATTTTGAAATAAATGTTTCTAGTACAGAAAGTTTATTTCTTTCTATGGACGGTAAAAATTGGTATTATAACTTAGATGCAAAAAATACAAGTTCATATAAAAATAATACTAATACTTGGGCAGATGGTGATAAAAAAGGATTAATCCCAATGTCAACTGTAGGAGATATGGATATATCATCTTCAAGAATGGTATTATTTGAAAAGGGAAGTCTTTCAGCAGTACCTGGAGGATATAGACTTCTTGCTAGTAGAGTAGATAATTATAGTAAATATAATGTTAATGGAGAATATATTGAAGGAGATGGATATATTGCATTTGATTTATTTATAAAAAATTTATCAGGTAATAAATATTATGAAGATAATGATCCAGCAAATGAAGAGGCAATATATTTAAACACTAACTCATCTGTAACAGTATCAAATGCAGGAGTTGAAAATACAGGTATAGAAAACTCAGTAAGAGTTGCATTCGCACAAATAGGAAGAGTTGATCTTAATACAACAAATTTAGAAACTATAACAAGTATTAGTTGTGAAACAAATAGTGAAGTTACTGGTATTTGTAGAGAAGCAAGTATTTGGGAACCTAATGAAAAAAATCATGTAGAAAATGCAATAAAATGGTATGATACATCATGCGCTAAAAGAATTGGTGTAAATTCAAATGAAAGTACTTCTTATAATTTAACTCAAAAATGTAATACAGTACAAAATGATAATTATTATAATACATATGCAATAAGTAAAGAAATAGGTGTTTCAGACTATGTAAATGTATATGATGGACAAGACTATAATGGATATAGTAATAATACTATGACTTATCAAGAATATTTAGATAATGATAAAGATGGTAAATTAGTTGAATATCCATACTTTACTGATACAGATAAATTAAAAGAAGGAAACGAAAGAGTAGAGTTTATGACACTCGCACCTAATAGCATTACAAAGGTAAGAGTATATATTTATATAGAAGGACAAGATATTGATAACTATGATTTTGCACAACTTGGAAAACAAATATCTATAAACTTTGGATTTACTAAAGAAAGATTTAAAGGTAGTGAAATTGGTGATACAATTGATGATAATATTACACCAGCTATAACTGCAACAGTAGCGCAAGAAGTAAATCCAGTAGAACCTGTTCCAACAAGTTTTTCAACAGATAGTTGGAATACAATTGCAAGAGAAATAAATGATGCATACGAAAATAATAGAGAGCCTATTTATCAAGTAGGAGATACAAGAACTATAAATTTAGGTAATAACTTAGGAACACATACTCTAAGAATTGCAAACACATCTTCATGTTCAAAATACACTTTATCAAGTAAATCAGCATGTGGATTTGTAGTTGAATTTGAAGATATAATTGAAAAAAGAGCAATGAATAGTACTAATACAAATGCAGGTGGTTGGAGAGATAGTGAAATGAGAGCATATGTAAATGATACAATTTATAACTCTCTTCCAGTAAGATTAAGAAGCATGATAATAAATACAACAGTTGTGTCAGGTTATGGATTTTTAGATTCTGAAAATTTTGTAACAACAGATAAATTATACTTATTTTCAACAAGAGAAATTTGGGGGAAAAATGGAACTAGTAGTATAATTAAAACAGATAATGCTGATGGAGAAGATGTAACAAGACAACTTGATTGGTATGAAGAAAATGGTGTTAAAACTGGTAATTATTCAGGTACTGAAGCAAAAAAATATCAAGGAAAAAGAGAATTTGTATGGCTTCGTTCTACAAACAAAACTTCTAGTGCTTATTTCTATGTTGTATTTGATAGTGGAAGTTGGGGAGAGGTTAGTGATGCAACAATTACAAATGGTCTTTCACCTGCATTCCGTTTACATGATTAATAAAATAAAAGGTTAGATTAGTATAAAATGTAACCTATAAAGTGGACTCTTAAAAAAAGAGAGACCTACTTTATAGG
>CAZKUP010000043.1:0-9362 GCA_964555985.1 uncultured Clostridium sp.
CTAAAAATAAAAATAAAAACGACCGCTTGCTAAATAGTCGTTATTATGGTATTATGTATATATCAAGGGAACTTGAATAAAATAAAAATGGGAATACTTAACAAGGCAATGTTGAGTACTCGCCACAATAATTGGGTTTGCACTTAATCTTGTTAGATTGAGTGCTTTTCTTTTACATAGATTACTACTTTTGTTAGAGTATTCCCTAATAAAAATTATACTACACATACAATAACAAGCAAACATTTAACAAAAACTATACATATCTTAACAGTAAATGGTAAAAACTTGTGATACTTTCTTCTTTATACATTGCAATTAAAAACATATGAAAAAGTCTTAATCTCTAATAATGAAATTAAGACTTTAATTTTTATATGGCGGAGTGAGAGGGATTTGAACCCTCGCAGCAGTTGCCCACTCTACACCCTTAGCAGGGGCGCCTCTTCAGCCTCTTGAGTATCACTCCAACACATGATTTAATTATATTATATTTTTTAAAATTTGTAAAGGGAGTATTACTCAATTTTGAATAATACTCCCTTTTTTTCATTTTTAACACTTATTTTATAATCATATAACTCTAAACTTTTCTTTACAATTGATAGACCTAGTCCAAAATTCCCTTTTCTACCCATTTTATATTGAGTAAAAACATCTTTAATTAGATTATCGTCTATACATTCTCCATCATTGTAAAAAGTAATACAATTATCTTTAATATTTATTTCTATTAATTTATCTGTATAAGTCATAAAATTACTAAATATATTATCAAATACTGTTTTCCATATATCATAAGTACCTCTAAATATATTTTCATCATTTATATTAAGTACCCACTCTATATCTCTTCTTTGAAGTTTATATTTTTTAACTAAATCATTAAGTAAGAGAGTTACATCGACAGAATCGTTACTATTAATATTATCCTTAAGGTAGTTAATTTTATTTAGTTCTAAAATTTTATTGACATCTTTATATAATATTTTAATCTCCTCATCTATAGTATTTATTGCATCTTCATAAGGTATTACCGAATCATTAGCAGCTTCTACATAACTACTAATAACTGCAATAGGAGTTTTTAATTCATGTGAAAGGCTTTGGTACATATTCATTTTATACTCTTCTTTTGAGTTTATTTCATTTCTCATATCTTCTACAGACTTAATTAATGAATTAACTTCATCATTAATTTTAAAAGTATATGAATGATTATAATTATTATTATCAAGATTATCAACTTTTTCTTTTATTTTAGTAATCTTATTAGCTAAATGATTATTCCATACAATTAATATAAGTGCAATAGTGAATATTGTGATTGACACAACAGGAAATACAATATAACCCATCATTTTCCTTTGTGTTTTTATATATGCATCATTAGTTAAAGTAATTATTTTAGTATTATTTTCATTACTTTGACTATAATAATATGTTTGACCATTAAGAGAAAACTTACCATATTTTCCTTTAGCAGCATATTCAATAATTTTTACATCATTTTTATTAAAAAAGTTTGTGAAGTTTGAAGAAATATATATATTATTATTATTATTATTTATTATATATGCAATAGTGCTGCTTTTTACTTTATTTTCACTTTCAATATATGATAAAGGTTCTTTTAGTAATTCGTATATATTTTTCTCATAAAAAGGAGTAAGTAAGTTAGGAAGAATTAAAACGAGTGAGACTAAGGATATTATTAATGAAATAAATACTATTAAACCTAGTTGTCTTTTTAAATCTAAGTTTTTTATAAAATCTTTTATTTTATTTTTCATGATAATCTATAGCCATAACCATATATAGTATTTATATTTAAATATTTCATCTTAGACCTTAATCTTCTTACTAAATCATCTACTACTCTATCATTTATAAAAGCATCTTCTTTCCAAACACACTTTAATATTTCATCTCTTGAAAAAGATTTTCCAACATTACTAACAAATAAAAGAAGTAAATCAAATTCTAATGTAGTAAGAGATATTTCATCATTTAAATAAGTTACTTTTCTTCTTTCTACATCAATTTTATAATCATCATAAATAAGTTTATTAAAATCTTCTTTATATACTCTTTTAATAATGTTATTAACTCTAAGTACAAGCTCTTTTGGGGAGTATGGCTTTGTAACATAATCATCACTTCCAAGCTCAAGACCAATTATTTTATCTAAATCTTGATCTCTTGCAGATGTAAATATTACAGGAACTTTATCATCAGATTCTCTTATATTTTTTATAATGTCATACCCACTAACATCATCACCTAACATTATATCAAGAATCCATAAATCAACCTTCTCTTTAATATTTAATGCTTCTTTACCACTAAAGCATTGTATTATATTATAATCTTTTTCTAAGTATGTTTTTATTAAATCATTAAGTTTTCTCTCATCTTCAACCAAACATATTGTAAACATTATTCATCACCTCTTACATTATATCACTTTTTCTCATTTATCACCTCCATGATTTAATAATAATATATAAGTTTTGTTAAATTATAATAAAAATATGTGAAAAAATGTGATTATGTAATCACATTTAATTATAAGTAGAACTAAAGATTGTAGTAATTTCTTCTATTAAACTCATCACTACTTCTTTTTCAATAAGTTTTTCCATTATATAATTTTCATCTTCTTCTTTTAATTCTTCACTATTAATAACTTCTTTAGAACTTAGTAATTGATTCTTTTCATTATATACAAATGATATATTTGAAGTTACTTTTACAACAATATCTTCATTATTTACAGTAGATGTAATAACATAACTATCTTTTTCAATATTATTTACTTCTACAACTGAATTAACTTCTTCATCATATATATTCATTTTCATAATTTTATTAGAAATATCATATTCAAGCTCTAAATAATCTTTAATATTTAATTCTACTTTAACAAGTTCATTAGTAAGTGCTTTTGTATAAATTATTATTTTAATTTCTTTTATTTCTTTTAAATCATATAATTCATTTATATTCTTAAGTTCTTCTTCATAAGTAGAATCAAAAATCTTAACTAATAAATTAATATATTCTTCATTATTTGATAAATAATTAGCATAATAACTCATTACTTCTTTAATATTACTATTATTAATTATTAAAGTATTTTTATTAATATTATCTTGTTTCTCACTACTATATATTGCTACTTTTAAAGCCTCTTTTATTGCATTATATTGATACTTTAATAAAGTACTTACATCTTTAGTATCATAATTCATTTCTACTTTTTCATCAAATTTATACTTAATTATTTTATTAAATAAATCATTTAAATCAATATAAGCTTCTTTTTCTTTAAGATAAGCATCTATTTTAGCAATAGAATCTTCTTTATAATCAATACCTACACCTAAGGAAATATCTTCATTAACTGTATCTACATTTATACTTGTATTTAACTTAAAATCATTAATTAAATTAGTAATTTTTTCATATTCACTATTACTACTAATATTTAATTGTATATCCATATTCATTTTTACTTGATCAATTTTATCATAATTACTACTTGTATATTCATACACATTTTTTAATACAGTATTAAATATAACTTCAGGTTTATTAACATAGTAATATCCAAAACCAATAACTCCTAATAAGACTATTATTAACAAATAGCACACTAAAAAATTCTTTTTCTTATAAATGACATCATCACTAGTTATCACATGACCGCATCCCTTACAAGAACTATCTTTCTTTTTCAACTTATACCCACAATACTTACAAAACATACATCCTCCTATTTTATATTTAAATTATAAAATACAAAGTTATAAGTGTCAATAAATCTTTAAAAAGTTCTAAAATTAATATGAAAAAAAGTTCTAATTTAATTTACCTTTAGAACCTTTTACTCCATTAAAATTACTTAATATATTTGTTTCAAATGAAAATACTTTTCTTTTCTTTCTTTTATATGTTTTAACTGCTAAAGAAATCATATCATCTAATAATTTTGTATAATCTTTATTAGTTTTTTCCCATAGATAAAATGAAAGAGAACCAGGAATTGTATTTGTTTCATTTATATATACTTCTTTTTTCTTTTTATCAATTAAATAATCTATTCTAATAACTCCACTAGCATTTAATACTTTAAACACTTCTTTTGACATTTCTTGTATTTCTTTTGATAACTTAGTATCAATTCTAGCAGGAATAACTCTATTAGTAGATGCCATTCCTTTAGAACCAGTTTTCTTAGAACCACCTAAATATTTATCTTTATAACTTAAAAATTCATCAGTGCCCATTACTTCTTCTAAAACACTAGATTCTTGATATTCATAATTACCAAGAACACTGCAATTAACTTCTACTAAATTATCTACTACTTTTTCTACTAATATTTTCTCATCATATTTAATTGCCTCTGTTATAGCTTCATCTATTTCTTTTTCACTTTTTACTTTGCTTATACCAACACTACTACCAAGTCTTGCAGGTTTAACCATAACAGGATATCCTACTTCTTTTATTTTCTTTAATACTTCTTTTTCATTTTCTTTATATTCACTATCAAAGAACCAAGTATATTTTGTAACTGGTAATCCTGATGAAGAAAGTATTTGCTTTTGAAATACCTTATCTTGTCCAATACTAGCTGAATATACATTAGAGCCAACATAAGGAATACCTAGTAATTCAAGATAACCTTGAAGTGTTCCATCTTCAACATTAGTACCATGGACAATAGGGAACGCTACATCAATATAATCAACTATTCTTCTTAATCCTTTTTTCTTAATTAATACAAATTTATCATTCTTAGTAGTTAAAACAACATTACAAGAATATCTCTTAAGTAAATCTAAGTCACTATAAATATCAATATCTTTTAACAACTTACCTGTATACCATTCTCTATTCTTACCAATATATATAGGTATAATCTCATATTTTTCCTCATCCATCTTCTTCATAGCTTGAACAGCAGAAATAATGCTTACCTCATGCTCAACACTCTCTCCACCAAATATTACACCAATTCTTAATTTCATACTTCCTCCTATTTAAATAAATCTGGCAAATCATTTTCTAAAAGAACATACATTTCCTTATCTTTAAACTTATTAATTAAAGTAAATGCATCTTTTACCTCTTCTAAAATATGAATATGCTCTTTATTATAATTTTTATTTTCTAATCCCTTTTGAATATCCTTAGTTTGCTCTTTACCAATAAGAATAACCTCATCACAAACTAAAGCAATTTCTTCACCAAATAAAGTATTTTCAAGCGATTCATCCTTACCAAGCTCTACCATACCTGGCGTTACTATTATCTTTTTTCCTGGCATCAAATTTAATACATCAAGTGCCATTTTAGCGCCCTCTGGATTAGAATTATATGCATCATCTATATAGTATAACCCATTTGAGCCTTTTATTTCAAGTCTATGCTCAACAGGTTTAACACTTTTTACAGCATTTTGTAATTGCTTAATTTTAATACCCAAATAATTTCCAAGTGCAATAGATGATAATATATTATATATATTCGCATACCCTAATAATTTAGTTTCAAATCTATATTTTTTCTTATCTCCCTTAACTACTAAATCAAATGATGTACCACTACTAGTAACACTAATATTTATAGCTCTATAATCACATTCATTATCAATTCCAATCCATAATACTTTTACATCATTCTTAAGTTCATAATTAACTTGCATCTTATCATCTTTATTAAGTATTGCAACACCATCATTAGGAAGACTTTCTATTAACTCAAATTTACCCTTTTGAATATTTTCTTCTGAACCAAATAATTCTAAATGAGCTTTACCTATCTTAGTAAGTATTCCATATTTAGGATGAACAAGATCACATAATTCCTTTATTTCACCCATTTTATAGGCTCCCATTTCAGCAATAAACAACTCATCAAACTTATCTATATCATTATTTATAGTCATAATAAGGCCATATGGAGTATTTAAATTACGAGGAGTAGCAATACAATTATATTTACAATTTAATACATCATTAAGAATATTTTTACTACTTGTTTTACCATAACTACCAGTAATTCCAATTACATCTAAATTAGATAAAGAATTTAACTTTTTAATAGCCTTTCTCTTATAACTTAAATAAACACATTTTTCAATAGGTATATTTATTTTTACAGCAATAAGTGAAATAAAATATATCATATATCCTAATAAAGACAAGACTATATAATAATTAATATCACTTATATATCCAATATAAATAAATAATACAAATAAAATAACTATTGTAGTAATAAGTCTTTTTATTCTAGATGTAATAACAAGAGGTTTTTTTATAACTTCTCTATAACTCTTTCCAAATGTATAAATAAATAATAAAATATATACAATAGAAAACATTATAGGAATTACTATTCCATTTTTAACAAACAATATAAAGAATATTAAAAATAACTGTACTAAATCAAAAGACAACATTACTTTACTAAAATTCTTTTTTAACCACTTAACATATCTAAAATCATCATCATATAAATTTTGTTGAAGCATATGAAGAGATTTTTTACATCTTAAAATTAAATACGGAAACCATATAATTGTCAAAAATATTTCTAACATTATTTACCTTCTTTCAAAAAACTATTTAAAATATTAATTGTTTGATTAATTCTTTCTAAATAAGCATAATGAGTACATCCTTCATAAGTAATTAGTGCAGCATCTTTCATAATACTCTCTGCATATACAGCATCCTCTATACTAACTGCTGTATCCCTATCACCCCATATTAATATAGTAGGAACATCTATTTGCTTTAAATACTCTGTTAAATCTTCATTAACAGTATTAACAAGAACACTCCTCATAACACTAGAAGCATTTCTATAATCAGTTGAACCAATCTTTGTTTTCATATATCCTTCTAATTCTTTAATTATTGGTACTTTTTTCATAAATTTAAGTAATTTTACCTTAAAAGTATTCTTTTTAACACTTCTTTTAAAAGGAGAAGATAAAAGTACTAACTTTTCAACATTTCTTTTAGAAGCATAAATAATAGCAAGTCTTCCTCCAAAAGAATGACCTATTATAATTGGTTTTTTTATCTTTAACTTATCAAACAATTCACATAAAACCTCATAATAATCATACACAGTAAAACCATATGGTGGCTCTGCACTAGAACCAAAACCAGGTAAATCAACAATAGTAATATGAAAATCTTTCTCAAGGCCCCTACCTATTGGATCCATCATACTAATATTTTGTCCCCATCCATGCAAAAGAACTACATCCTTACCAGACTTTTTTCCATACTGCACATAATTTATATACATATCTTTTATATTCATCAAATCACCACATTATATATTTTATACTATTATTATATGCAAATCAAGTTTATTAAGAGATAATAAACAAAGAAAAAGAAAAAACTATTAACAAATTAATATTTATTAATAGTATTTATTTTCTATTTTTTAGCTTGCTCAAGTGCCTTTTCAAGAGCCTTATATAAAGCATCAACCTTCATAGTAACACCAGCAATTGTATCAGTTTTACCATCTTCATTCAAAGATATAAATGTTATGTTTTGATTTTCTATTACCTTAGATTCAATTAAATTAACTTGCTCATACCACTCTTTTCCAACTTCACTAGCAGGTTTCATATTATACCCATCACCTAAAGCTTTCTTAGTAGTAAGAACATCACCACTCTTATAAACTGTATCTAAAAATACAGACTTAATCAAGCCAGATTCATCTACATACACAACAGCAGTTGCAACAGACTCACTTCCTCCATAATTATCAATAACATATCCATAATAAGTTCCCTCTTTATAATTTCCCTCATTAACCTTCTCACATCCAGTAAATAAGAAAACACATAACATAACCATAAATAAAACTTTAAAATACTTTCTCATACATCCTCCTATCATAAATACATTATATAACATTTTTTACAAAATACAATATAATTTTACAAAATTATACAAAAACTCTCTCTCAAAAAGAGAAAGAGTAGAAATTTATTTCTTATTTCCTCTAATTTCTTACTTCTTTTACTCATCTTTTTATCCCTCTAATACTATTTTATCATATAAAAACGCATAAGTTTTAAAAACTCATGCGTTTATCCTATAACATTATTAGTATCTTTTTACAATTAATTAACTAGGGGGGCAGCCATAAGTATCAGGTAAGTTATGTGATGTAATATCTTCCTTTTCTCCAAATGCACACCTACCTATTTCAATATTAGGATTACTTAACTCTACTTTAGAAAGAGGGTTACTAATAAATGCGTCAATACCTATTGATGTGACACTATTTGGTATTACTACATTTGTCAGTTCATTATAACGAAATGCCCTTACACCTATTGTAGTTACAGTATTTGGTATTAAAACACTTTTAATGCCTAAACCTTCCCAATTTTCAGTATTATAAAATGCATTTTGACCTATTTCTGATACAGTATAACCATCTATTGTACTAGGTATTATTACTTCAAGTCCGCCTTCAGTATTATAACCTGTTATAGAGATTTGTGCATCAGACATTTTTAATCCAGCTTCTTCATAATCACTAGATGGAATAAAACCATATTTAACCCCAACACTAATTGTCCACCCCTCATATGTTCCATTACATATTGCCTCATTTTTTTCATAATTAAATTCATCTTTATTTAAATATTCTGTACACTTAATTACATCTTCTACTACTAAATTCTTCCATTTAACATCTAAACCAGCTTCTTCATAATCTGTTGATGGAATTTCAGCTTCACTAACTAGAGCACCAATTGTAAAGCCAGCTAATGTTCCATTACATATTTGTGCATAAAATTCCTCACATGAAGCTTTTTCCTCATCATTTGCAGAAGCGCAAGCTTTTTCATTAAAATATGCTATACACTTACTTACATTTTTTACTTCAACAAATTGAATAAGATCATCTTCATCAAAAAGTTTTTCATATGTAAAATACTTTCCATCTGTTGTACACTCTTCTTTTTGTGCAGTAGCACTATTTTTAGTGCCTCCACATACATTTAATCCTTCAAACTTACCCTTCCCTTTAATAGTAACACTTGCATTGTTATTTTTATCAAATGTTATAGTACAATTATCTAAATCATAATCACTACTACTTAGTTTTGCAACACTATCACATGTTATTTCTTCATCTTCTTTACCTAGTACTGTATTTTGCATTTTTGTTTTTTCTGCAGTACTTGCTATCATTTTAACACTTGTTTCTAGTGTTGATTTTTTGGATGAGTTTATTACATCCATTATTTTTGGTACTGCTATTACTAATATTGTTGCTAATATTACTATTACTGCTAA
>CAZKUP010000044.1:0-9160 GCA_964555985.1 uncultured Clostridium sp.
TACTAGTAGGCCTTTCATCTAAAACAATAATTATATTTGCCATACTTACTGCTTCGCCAATATACGAAATAAGTGTAATCATTGAAAATAAGGAAACATAAGGGTTTCCTTATTTTCAACTTTGCCTATGCATAGAATAGACGATTGATATTCAATTCATCTAGCATTCCTATATATAAAGCTTTCATATACTTTATGAAAGCAGTATCGGTTCCGTAATATTCTCCATCAAATGAGAAGAAGAATACTTCGATTTCCTCTATGCTATCAAACAATCCAGTTGCAACAATATCTTCTAATGGAATTAGAATTCCACTGTTGTCGCATTCAGTTAAGTACTTATCTAATTCATCCATTTGAAGATTAATTTTTTCCGTGAACTTATCATTATTACCCATATGGGTACCTCCTTTCTTCAGTATGATAAGCATACCCCTTACGCTTATCTAATTTAATATATATATTAACTACACTTTTTCTCTAATTCAGGATTGTAATGTTAATTATTTGAGATGGTTTATTATATAGTTGTAATTTATTAAAGGGAGGGATTAGATGGATTACAAGAGTAAGCGTATACCAAAGTTATCTTCAATAGATCTATTAGAGCGTAGAGTTATATACCTAGATGGAGAGATTGATGATGAGTGTGCGAGAGAGATTATAAAGAAATTATTAAAACTAGATATACAAAGTCATAAAGATATTACAATGTATATCAATTCTGCTGGGGGAAGTGTTGCTAGTGGTCTTGCCATTTATGATGTTATGAATATGATTAAGAGTGATGTTTCAACAATCGGTATTGGTAAATGTGCTAGTATGGCAAGTATATTACTGATTAATGGTGCAAAAGGAAAAAGATATATTCTACCAAATGCCGAAGTTATGGTTCACGAGGTGTCATCAGGTACATTTGGTAAGGTTACCGAAATGCAGATGAAGTTAGACCACTCTAAAAGTTTGAATAACAAGTTGTGGAAAATTATAGCAGATAAAACTAATCGGTCATTTCAACAAATAAAAAAAGATGCTACTAATAAGGATGCGTGGATGAGTTCAAGGTTAGCATTAAAGTATGGCTTTGTGGACCAGATACTACAAGGGAGAGATTAATATGTTTTTAAAAAGTGGTGTTAATGATATTAGTGATGATGAGTTTAACTTGATAATAAGTCCACATGGAGATAAAGTTAATCAATTTGTTGAGGAGTATATAATGCCAGAGGTAATAGCATTTTATCTAGCAACTGGTTATTATGGGAGTTGTATGTATGAAGAAAGTTTGCATATACATATCAATTCAATAATTGCAGAAGTATTTAATGGTGAAGAAAAAGATAGACCAAAATTGATTGATAATATCAAGAAAGTACTTCGCATTAAGTATGGGTTAATAGTAATAAATGAAGACCCCTTAGACTTTGCTTGTTATTAAATCAAGCATTTGATTAATTTAATATTAAATTATACCGAGAAAGGTATATGAAGTCAGCAGAAAATATAAAATCAAAAGTAATGACCTTTGATTTTAAGTTAGGGAGGTGTTAAGTATGACAATATTTGGCTACGCCAGGATAAGTTGCGATGAGGTACGTCAGCATATCGACCGACAATTTAGGGAACTTGAAAAAATGGGAGTTCCAAGTGAAAATATATATTATGATGTAGCAAGTGGGACTAAAACTGATAGATTAGAGTTTAACAGGTTGCTACAAAGTGTTTCAAGGGGCGACACAATTGTTTCTACTGAGGTTAGTAGGATTACAAGGAGCATTAAGCATTTAATCGAGATAATAGATTTCGTTAGGGATAATAAATTAAAGTTAATTTTAGGCAATTTCATTGTAGATTGTACTACCGATACTCCTGATTATATGACCTTAACAATAATACAACTTATGGGAATATTTGCAGAGTTAGAAAGAAATATTTTATCAGAGCGAGTTCGAAGTGGAATTGCAAATGCAAGGGCGAAAAATAAACAAATCGGTCGCAAAGTGGTTGATAGTGTTAGTGATATACCAGCAGATTTTATTAAGTATTATTCATTATATAACCAAGGTACGATTAATAAGACTATGCTAACCGAATTAGCAAAAGTCAGTTATCCTACCACATTAAAATATATAGCAATTATAGAAAACAAAAGAACGACCAAATAGTCGTTCTAATTCTTCATATCAACAAAACCTTGAATGTAAGATTGTACCTTTACCTTTTCTATGTTGTGTAATTGCCTATAATTAAATAATAAAGCATTTTCATCATCAGTAAGAGTTAAATCACTAGGGGTTGGGTCATTAGTTAGACCTAGTAAGTAGTCAACACTAGTATTAAGCACCTTACTCATAGCAATTAACATTTCTTGTCTAGGTTTTATAACACCCTTGATGTACTGATTAATAGTTTCCTTTGATACACCCAATTCAACCGATAACCATACTTGAGTTTTATTCTTAACATTAAGTAGGTTTTGAATATTAGGTAATGGTCTTACTGCTCCAGCTTCTTCCATAATCGCCCTCCGTAAGTTAATCACTGCTTATATAAGTAGCATGTGATAGTTATATAAAAATTATAAGTGTTAACTTGACAATCGGATTGAAGTGTGATAAACTTGATGTTGAAGTGATGCTTAACCTTGAGGTCGTGAGGAGGTGTTACATGATTATTATAGGATTAATTGGTGGTGGCCTTTTACTTTGCATAATAGTAGGGATTGCCGTTGCTGGTCTTGCTGACGCAAAAGATAAAAGAGATATTTCAAACATAATAGAAAAGCGAAAAGAATTAGTAAATTCTATTGGTGAATTCGAGGGAAAGAGTTTGAAAGAAATAAAAGATAATCTTGGAGAACCATCAAATGTGGATATTTCAAATGATAAGCGAATAATAACTTGGCAAGCATTAGGATTGAAAATTATGTGTAGTAATCAAGACCCTATAGTTTGTGAAGAAGTATTAGTTAATAAATATGGCAATAAATAAAGTTCTACAATGGATATACTACTTAGATATGAGTAGTATATCCATTTTTTTTTGAAGGAGGAAATGCAATGGCAAAAATGATGTTTACAACTGTGTACGACGACGTATTAAACAAAATAGAAACAATGACTAGAAGCAACTTTGATAATGACGCATATAGAAATAGCAAGCACATAAAGGTTAAAAAACAAATAATAGACCAAAAGTATGGGAACGTAGATATATTCTTAACTAACGAAACAATAGTTGGAGAGTATAACCGAATGCTAGTACAAAATGGGAAGACTGCTCTAACTAATGACGAAAAAATAAGTCTAGTTAACGAAATGCTATTTAAAGGAGTATTATTCACAGCACAGGACATAATGATTTATAGAATATTATTAAGTCATTACATCAACTATCAGCAGAATGGAGTTGTTACTATTACACTAGATAAGATACATAATGAATATAGAGGCAAAACCTTTATGTATAAGAAAGGTGCAGAGCGATACGATAAGGAAACCTTACAAGCATATATCAACACTTTTAGAAAACTAATGACATTGACGATTAATATTAGATTTAGTCAAAGTAAATTAAAATCTTTCAAGTCATTTAAAGACAAGGACAAAACTTTCTTTCAACATAAGTTGTTGATATTCCATAGTCCAGTAAATGCTACCAATGTATCGGAGATAGAAATTAAATATAGTTTAGGAGATTTTGGTACTTACCTTTGTAATTCTAGACAATATGGTCAACTGCTCCCGCAGGAGATGTACCAACTAAGATTTAATCAAATTGATACATTTAACCTAGGAGTATATATAGCACGTATGATAGTTATTAACCGAAGATATAGAAAAGAGATTACTATTTATGTTAGTACTCTCCTATCACGAATTAACAAATATGATATGAAAGGTTATTCTACTTCACTTACTTATCTTAAATATCTAGAAGAACTAGAACCAGTCAAGAGAAATAAGAAGATAAAACATATCCAGGAGCAACTTAATTATATTCTAGACCTACTTGTTAAGGATCATATAATTAAGAAATATGAGTATATCGGCAAGTTCAATTACAAGTTCATACGTGATGAAGAACTTGCCTTAAAGATATATCTTAACAAGCAGAGGTAGATGGTAAAAAATGACATAGGTAGTTGGTAAGTATCATATTAGATAAGGTTTTAAAATGTTTTTGAAAGTATTGAAAACAAAGGGAACACGACTGCTAATATTATAATATAAATATGACACCAACTATTTAAATAGTTATTGATGGATGTATTGGTATCATAGGGTTTAACGCATTGTATATAAATAAGTGTTTAAATAGTTGTGCTACATAGTAGGTTATAAAGAACATACGAGGAAAGGGTGTAAAAACAAGTCTAAAAGGGTCTTTATTTATTGGGTAAAGGCTGGTACAATCGTCATTCGGTTGTGGCAGTATGCTGATTTACTCGTTCATAGTCATATTTAAAGCAATAAGTTGCTTTGAATTTCATAAGTTTAAATGAAAGAGGAATTACTTATGAATGAAAGACTATTGAAGAATAGTAAAAATATAAAAATTAAATTAAGCAAAGAGCAGCAAGTAAAGATGTTCCAGTTCTTTGCTAAAACATCTATACCTAGAATGCTACAACCTACCGATAAGGAGGTAAAGTAGTATGGCGAATGCTGGTATTTATGTGCGTGTATCTACTGAAAGACAAGTATTAGAGGGTTACTCTATTTCAGCACAAAAAGAAAACCTTACTAACTTTGCCAAAATTCATAACTTTAAGGTCTATGACATTTATGCTGATGAAGGTATAAGTGGAAAAAACATTGAAGGTAGACCTAGTGTTAAGAGATTGATTAAAGATATAAAAGATGGAAAAATTGATGTAGTGTTATTCCAACAATTTGATAGATTAACAAGAAGTATAAGCGACACGCAGGAGTTTATTGACTTATTTGAGAAATATGATGTTGATGCTTGGTCTATCAATGATGGTTGTAAGGTTGATTTAACATCTTCAAATGGTAGATTTATGACATTATTAAAAGGGTTATTCGGACAACATGAAAGAGAATTAACTGCTGAAAGAATTAAAATTGCCTTTAGTAGAAAAGCACGTGAGGGTTATACCAATTGTTGTGGATGTGCTCCTTATGGGTACAAACGAGAAAAAGGAAATAAAGTTATTATAATAAAGCAAGATGAGGCAAAAGTTGTTAGAAGAATATTCAAAATGTATGCTGATGGTACTCCATTTACAGCCATAGCAAAAACCCTAACTGCTGAGGGTATACCAACTAAACGAGCAGGACAAACAATTAACATCAAAAAAGATGGCGAGGTTGTTGATACAAAAACATTTGTGGGTGTATGGTCGCCAAAGTTGATAAGATTAATGTTGACTAACCCTGTTTATATAGGTAAAGTTAGGTATGGTATAGGTAGAAAAGATTACTATATAGGAGATGGTTGTCATAAACCAATTGTAAGTGAGACAATGTGGAATAAGGTGCAGAACAAAATATCAAAAATAGAAACCAAAGTTCATACTAATCGACCAAAAGACGATGTATACTTCTGTGGCACCTTAGTTTGTGGAGTGTGTGGTAAAAAATTAACAACCTCTAGGACGATAGGAAGATTAAGAAAAGATGGTACTAGAAACCTATTCAATGCTTATAGATGTGTTAATCAAGAAAAGCAAATATGCACTGCTAGATATGTATCACATATAAAAGCAGAAGAAGCATTTATTGAATACTTAACAAACAATGTTGCTGAGTTTGATAGCATTGATGATGTTGTTATTGAAGAAGAAGACGTAGACCTAGAGGAAATAAACAATATTAAGAGGTTGCTAACCACCAAGAGAGCAAAATATAAGGAAGTAATGGACTTGTATATGGCAGAAAAGTTAGATCACAACCAATTTCAATATATGAGTGAAGAACTGAAAAAAATTATCAAAACTAATGAAGATAGACTGCATCACTTGGAGCAGGACTATGCAAATAAACCTGATATAAATAAAACAGAGATTTCAAGGTATATAGTAGACCATTGGAAACTTTTAACCGATAAAGAAAAATTGAACTTCTTAAATGAGTTCGTGGAAAGTATTACCATAGTTAACCGTGATACCGATAGACACAATGGTAAGGCAGAGATATTGGATATCAAGTTCTATGATTATAAACACCAAAACCCTAGTAATTGCTAGGGTTTTACTATGCTTAAAAACAATGGTATGTTAATTCAGTATATAACTTCTTCTACATCATGGGTTACCATAATTGTAGTCTTTTTTTCTTTTTTTATAATTTTGTATACATCATTAGATATTGTTAATCTATTTTGATGATCTAGTGCTGAAAAAGGTTCATCAAGAAGAAGTATATCTGGTTTTATTAAAAGTGTTCTAATTAAAGCAACTCTTTGCCTCATACCACCAGATAATTCACTTGGATAATTATCTTTAAATTCATATAAACCATATGTTTTAAGTAATTTATTACAATAGTTAATTGTATCTGTATTTATATCTTTTTTTATTTTTGCACCTAGTAAGCAATTATCCATAATACTTATCCAGTCAAATAAAGTATCTTTTTGAAACATAAATCCAAATGTAATATTATCTTTTTTAATAATCTTCCCACTAGATTTATTTTCTAAATCACAAAGTATTTTTAAAATAGTACTTTTACCACATCCAGATGGCCCAACTATTGCAATAAAATCTTCATTATTAATATTAAATGATATATCTTTAAGTGCTTGTATTTCTCCCTTTTTAGTATGATATATTTTACTTAAGTTTTTAATTTCTACTAATTTCATAATTAATTAAAAGAATTATCAACAAGTAATTCATATGGTGCTTTTTTACTTAATTCTTTCGCCTCAATCATAATTTCTTGTAAATGTTCAAATGATTCTTTTGTTAAAATAGTATTTTCATTCCAAGTATCTTGTTTTTTATATCTTTCTATTGAATTTGTTAAATCATCTATATTCATATCAGGAAACTCTTTTTGTATACTTTTTGCAATAGTTTTAGAGTCATTTTCTCTAACATATTTAAGTCCTTTATTTATTGCCTTAACAAATTTTTTAATATAATCTTTATTTTCATCTAAATAGCTTTTTCTTGCAATATAACCTGTGAATGGAGCACTTCCTCCTAATTCTCCAACTGATGCGACAATATATCCATATCCTTTTTTCTCAACTTCACTAGCATTAGGTTCAAATAAAGTAACAAAGTCACCTGTGCCACCAATAAATGCTCCTTGCATTGCTGCAAATGCTATACTTGTATCTATATATACATCCTTCTTTGGGTCAATCCCATTTTCTCTAAGAGCCCATTCAAATGTCATTTCAGGCATACCTCCAGCTCTTCCTCCAATGATAGTTTTACCAATTAAATCATTAACAGTAAAATTATCTATTTTTTCTCTTGAAACAATAAATGAACCATCCTTTTTAGTAAGTTGTGCAAAAGTTTTTAAATAATCATCTTCACCACTTTGATACACATATATAGTTGCTTCTGGGCCACAAAAACCAATATCTACATCCTTTGATAAAACAGAAGCAGTAACCTTATCCGCACCAGGTGTAAGTATTAATTCAACATCTAGTCCCCCATCTTTAAAATAACCTTCAGTTATTGCAACATATTGAGGTGTATAAAATACACTATGAGTTACTTCAGCTAAACGAATTTTCTTTAATTCATTTTCTTCTTCATTTTTTGGAAATAATATAAATAATATTATAATAAGTAATAAACTTATAAATATAGTTATTATCCTTTTCATAAAACTCCTTTCGTCTTATTATATTCTAATAAAAAAAATTGGTTATAAATGTATTTTAATTTTAAAACAAATATAGTATAATTATTAAGGGTAGGGTAATAATATAAATCACATAATTTACACATATTTTTTTATAATATTACCACATTTTTTATGATATATTAATAATGTATGGGAGGAAATATGAAAGAAAAAACAAAATATATTGTAACAATTTTAATTACTATTTCTTTAAGTATTGTGGTTACTGTATTTACTTTAGACCATTTTGAATTACTTAATAGAACTGTCTATGTTGATAAGACAGTAAAAGAGGTGAATATAACAGAATCTGATTCAATAAGTGAATCTGTTGATAAAATATATAATTCAGTTGTATATATTGAATCACTAAAAAATGGAATAGCTAAAGGAAGTGGAAGTGGCTTTGTCTATAAAATAGAAGGAGATTATGGATATATTTTAACTAACCAACATGTTATAGATGGTGCGACTGAAATAGAGATAACTAATATAGAGGGAATTGTATCAAAAGCAGAAAAAATGGGAGAGGATGCATATTCTGATATAGCAGTGCTTAGAATAAGCAAAAATGATGTACTTTCAGTAGCAACTCTTGGAAATAGTGAAGATTCAAAACTTGGAGATACTGTATTTACAGTAGGTTCACCAGTAGGAAAAACTTATATGGGAAGTGTTACTAAAGGTATTTTATCAGGGAAAAATAGAGAAGTTACAGTAAGTGATCAGTATGTAATGGAAGTACTTCAAATAGATGCAGCATTAAACCCAGGTAATAGTGGAGGCCCTCTTGCAAATATTAATGGAGAAGTAATTGGTATTAATTCATTAAAACTTTCTACAAGTGAAATAGAAGGTATGGGTTTTGCAATACCTATAGAAATGGTTAAAACAATATCAGATAAGTTAGAGAAGGGTGAGTCTATTAAAAGACCATTACTTGGTGTAAGTATGCTTGATGTAAATAGCAAATACCAACTATATCAAAATGGAATTATGCTTAGTGATGATATTACAAATGGTGTTGTAGTAGTAGAAGTTACAAAAGAATCACCAGCAAGTATAGCAGGATTAAAAAAGAGTGATGTTATAATTGAAATAAATGGTAAAAAAGTAGAAGATATTGCTAACTTTAAAACACAACTTTATAAATGTGATATTGGAGATACAATAAGTCTTAAAGTATATAGAAATAATAGTATTAAAGAAATAAAGGTAAAATTAGATGTAGCATTAGAAAATACTAATTAAAAAATAAGTTGTAAATAAAATAAAATGTAACCTATAAAGTGGACTCTTAAAAAAAGAGAGACCTACTTTAT
>CAZKUP010000045.1:0-9054 GCA_964555985.1 uncultured Clostridium sp.
TAACATTTAAAATAATTATTTACAACGCCTATCAAATCTAACTATCAGTAAAATTATTCATAAGAGATAAAAATTAATCATTACAATCAATAAGTTGAATATTTTTATCAAACTTAGAACTATCAGCATCACAATCACCTAAAAACAATTCAAATCTATCATTAACATCATTTTCTTCTTCAATAATATAGTTATCACCATCAAAAATATAAGTCATTGTATCATCAAATTTATGTAATATAACCTTTTTATATATAACACCCACCTTTAATAAAGATAGCAACTCATAATATGATACTAGCTTATTAGAAATATTACATTCACTTGTTTCATCTCTTGAAATTGATTCTTCCATTTTTGAAATCATAGAAATTTCCACACTAATATTTTCATATAGTTTATGAATTTTATTATCTATTTCTTCTAATTTTTTTCCAATCTTTTTCTTTTGAAACTTAAATATACAGTTTTTTAAAAGTGCTTGTTTTTGGGCTTCATACATTTTTATTTCACTACCAAATAATCTAATCATATTATGAGAATCTTCAACTTGATACCACAAACATAAATCAATTATTCTTTGAGAAAGTTTAAAATCATCACTTTCTGATAGTTCATCTAAAATTGCTTGTTTCTTCGTATTCTTTTTTACTTCTTCTACTCTTTTCATATTACTAAAAGCTCCTCTCAAAATAAATCTAATTAAAATTATAACACAAAATAGCAAAAATAATAACTCAAAATAGCAATTTATTAATATTTTTATCATAAATGGGAAAATTAAATTAGGTGATTTTATGATAAATTTTAATAGATTAAAAGATATTAGAGAAGATAATGATATTAATCAAGAACAAATGGCTGAAATATTAAATGTTAAGCGTTCAACTTATTCATTGTGGGAATTGGGAATTAATATTATCCCATTAAAAAATTTGTGTGATTTTGCTGATTATTTTAATTTTTCTATTGATTACATTCTAGGACTAACAAACAATAGAAAGAATTCTAATTTAATTAAAGGGCTAGATTTAATTAAACTTGGAAATAATATTAAATATTTGAGATCAAAAAAAGAACTATCTCAAGAGAATATAGCTGATATTATTGGAGTTTCACAAGCTTGTATAACAAGATATGAAAAGGGATTAATATGTATTTCAACTTCAAATTTATATAAATTATCCAAAGAGTTTAAAGTTTCTTTATCTGAATTATGTGGAAAAATACATAATTAGTCTATTAAAATACTAAAAAACCTAGCAAATTTTGCTAGATTTTTATTTAAGTTCATATCCTAATTTCTCTAATTCCATTATAGCAATGGCAGATAATTCTTTTTTTGATAATTCCTTAATATCAAAGAATTCTGCACCAAGTGAATCATCATTAACTTCATCTACACTAACTTCTTTCTTAATTTCATTATTAAAATTTGAAACCGTAAAGAAAATACCAGTATGATGTACTTTTACTAAAATGTCTTCCTTAAATTGCCATTCAAAAGATATTGAATCGGCATCAAACAATTTATAATCAACTACCTCAATGCCAACTTCTTCCATCAATTCTCTTCTTAAGGCTTCCTCTGGTCTTTCACAAAATTCTATTGTTCCACCAGGTAAATCAAGTTTACCATCATAAGGACCACCAAATTTCTTAATAAGTAAAATTTTACCATCTTTTATTATTAAGCCATAAGCTCCAAGTTGTTTAAATTCTTTCATAATATTTCCTCACTTTCTTTTATAACTAATACAATTATAACACACTTTTTAAAATTATATTAGTATTTACCTTTATTTTTTATTCGTTGCAATGAATCTATTCTAGTATCTAAATTTTCATACATCCAATCAAATTTTCCGTACTGCTTCAATTCACAATCAACTATCATTTTTAATATAACATATAAACGATATATTTCTATTCTAATTTTTTCATCATTATTAAGTTTTTTACTATTAAATCCATTTAAAAAACTTTCGCTAGTTTTACCATCAATTGTATGAAAATAAAATGTCATTATTTCATCGCCAAAGTATAAATCAGAAAAATCAACAATACCAGATACTTTACCATTTTTTATTAAGATATTACCATCCCATATATCAGTATGTACTAAACAAATATCATTAATATTATTTAAACTTTCTTTATTAGAGATAATTAAGTTCTTTATATTTTCATAATTTTCTTTTCCAAGATTCATGTTTAACGAATTAGCATTTTCCAATAACAAATCAAATAAATATGAAACAAATTCATAATTGTCATTAAATTTTTTATCTGGATGGCTAGGAATAAAAAAATTATTTTCCTTTATTAAGCATATCTTTTTGCTTAATATTCCTAATTGATATTCTATTTTTGTTTTTTCATCTTCACTTAGTTTTTCTTTAATTTTTGAATATGTTTCTCCCTCAATATAACTCATAAACATGTATGGCGATTCACATAATTCACAACTACCATCATAATATAATAATCTAGGAGATGGGAAACTAATTTCACGCATTTTTTTCAACATCGCAGCTTCCCACCAAAAAATATTTCTATCTACCGATATCATCTTGCTTTCATCTTTTGGAGCAATTTTTAAAACTACCTTGTTGTTATTATTTTCTATTAAATATACAGCATTTTTCATACCACCACTCAATATATTTATTTTAATATCTTTTGTATTCTTATCATCAAATGCTTTTTCATACATTATTTTAATGGTCTGTATATCTTGATAATTTTTAACGGAACCATTATTTTGCATCTCTTTTACCTCTGTTATCGTTTCTATATTCTTTTATATATTTTCGGCATACACCATCTGTATATTCAAATTCATCATTATCAACAGTTAAATGAAAAATGTTGTCATAAGCATAATCGTTTATTTTTGTTTTAAAATATTTTCTTATAAATGATTTTAATTCAGCAATTTCAGTAAACATAAAACCTTTAGTTTTATTGAAATATATGTAATTTGATACTCGCATTATCATATTTAAGACAATAATTGTATTGCTATCATATTTATCTATTAACGTTCCTGCTTTAATAACTGGAATACCCTCAAATTCATTGTTATACAAATAAATATCTTTAATAAATTGTTTATATTGATCTTGTAAATCAACAGCAACTAAATCAGTAATAGTAGAGTGTTCTTGGATATATTGTATTGCTTCTTCCATCATTTCTTTATTTAAAGAGTTCCATAAAATACCAACACAAGGTATTTCAATAGATGGAAGTTTATCTTTGTCTAAAACTTTTGCTTCTGTAAGTTCATTAATAATAGCCAATACTTCGTCTAATTTTCTAAACTTTTTTACTTCCTTAGCATTTAATAATAAATTTATTAAATCATTTACTACAATTTGAATATCTTCTTTAAATTCATTTTCTTCTAAAACATTATTTTTAAAGTCCCTCATGAAATTTCTTAAAATATGTACTAAACTATTATAAAGTATTTTTTCAGCTGCATCCCTATATTCAGTTCCTTGAGCTAAAACCTCATTATAAGCATTTTCACCCCAATTTTTCAATGTAAATAGTCTTTGAGAAATTTTATTTCCAGTCAATGATACATTTTTCCTTTTTACATAATGATAAAAAGGAGTAGGTACTAATGCAAAAGTTTTTTCTGCCATACATAATTTATATATATAATCAGAATCCTCTTTAAAACAATTTTTATCAAATTTTATATCTTTAATTGCTGATAGTTTATATAATTTATCCCATGCTGGTATTAAAATAGTAGCATCAGAATAAGCATTTATAAGATTTAATTTACCATCTACAAATTTTACTCCTTTTTGTTCACAACTAACATCCTTTATGTTTCCATCTTTCATGTGGATATAAAAACTACCTTCACAAACATCTGCATTAGTTTGCTTAATTGCTTTCAATAATTTTTCTAACATGGTATTTTCTATATAATCATCTGAATCAATAAAACATATATATTCGCCAGTCGCAAGTTCTATGCCTTTATTTCTTGTTTCAGCTAATCCCATATTTTCGTGATGACAAACTTTAATTCTTTTGTCTTGTTCTGCTAAAATTTCGCATAATTTTAAAGATTCATCAGTTGAGCCATCATCAATTAAAATAATTTCTAAATTTCTATATGTTTGATTAATTATACTATTAACACATTTTGTTAAATAGTCAGATGTATTATAAACTGGAACCACAACAGTTATTTTAATATCATTATATAAATTGTAATCAATATATTCTTTAATTTTGTTTTCCCAGTTGTCATCACAACTCATTTCTAAATGAAATTTTGAACTTCTATACTCTGAAGATATAATTCCTGACCTATATTTTTTTAATAGTTCTATATCATTTGTAGGAACTCTTTTATTATTAGAATTCATTTTAATTAATAAATCACATTGTTCAATTATATAAGAATCTTCTAGCATTGAATAGTCAAGCACTATAGTTTCATCTTCTTGAATTGAGTTTATTATAGCGTTAATCCTAGCATCAATTTCATTTCTTAATTTTAGAATTAGCAAATTATTTCCTTTCCAGTTATATTTAATATCATCATTTTCTTTTAGCATATTTTTCAAAACATCTGAAAATATTTCATCAACATCTACAAACTTAAATGAATAATTATCACTAAAAAATTTTCTTAATTTTTCCTTTTCTTGGTCGCCCGTTATTCCTATTACCATATAAATTCCCCCCTAAAATTGGTTATATACTACCACAAAGTTATATCAAAGTCAATATTATTTTGCTATTTTCAGTTATTTTTTTATTTCGTCATTTTCTTTCCTTTTATTATTTTGTATTATATCAATATCATCATTATCAAGTATATCTTCATTATATAAGTCTTGAATGATATTGTCGTATTTATCAGTAGAGAAGAATTTATTTTGTAAAAATTCTATAAACTTTTTCCACAAACTTTTAAAGTATTCTAACATTTCTTCTAGTCTTGATACTTTATCTTCTAATTCATCAATAGTGTCATTTGCAAAGTCTAATTTATATTCTAATTCATTGATTTTATTATCACGATTTTTAATTCTTTGTTGTAAGTTTTTAACTTCTTTTGAATGATTTTTTAAGTCATCTTCATAATGCTCTAATATTGTAGTTAAATCATTAGTTGTCTTTAAATTAGAAGTAGTATCTTGTGTTTGTTTTATGTAATCCTTAATTTCATTTATTTCATCATTTGTAATTGAATAATTATTCTTATTTAACTTATTAGGCTTTAAGTTATCAATAATATTAGTTATTTGTAAAGATTTATTTTGTAAATTATCTGCTTTATCATTTAACTCATTAAGTCGTTTTTTATTTTTCTCTTGTTCCTTTTTTAACTCTCTATAATTAGTCATATTTTTAACATTTATATCTTGATTACGACCTTCTTCTTTTATTTTTAAAGAGTAGTTTAAGTCATATACTTTATTAAAGGTATTAATGCAATATTCTCTCATTTTATCTTGTATATTTTTTAAACTATCAGTAGTAAAAACATCACTTTTACCAACTTGAACTTCCATACCATTTTTACTGCCATCTTTAAAAGGAACACCAACAATATGTAAATGTGGACTAGATTCATCAAAATGTATTGTTGCATTTGCTATCTTAAAGTTAGGAACTATGTTTTCTAAATCAATTATTTGTTCTTTATATACATCAATCATTTTATGTTTAAAGTCATCGTTTTTATCAGCCCAAAAGTCCATATCACCAAGTTCAATAATTATTTCACAAGCAAGATCTCTTTTATTATCATTTGAGATATGATTAAAATAATTTTCTATTTTTCTATCATTCCTTTTTTGTTTTTCATTATACTTAATTCTTGCATCTTCAAATAATTCTAAATATAAACTTTTAGTATCTTCTACAACTGATGAAGTACCTCGTATAATACATATTAAATCTTTATCATTATCATACTTTCTTAAATTATGTTTATCAACTTTTGATAATTGTTGATGTGTTTGTATTGCATTATTACTAAGTGAAGTAGTAGATAGTTTACTACTTTTAGCAAATTGTCTTGCTCGTTTAGTTTTATTTTTATCATTACTTAAATGTAGTGAATATGATAATTCTTCCATAGATTATAACCTCCTTTATTAGAATATTTTTTTATTATTTGTAGTAGGTAATTTTGTTTTGTCAAAATTTCTAACCCCCTATATATTTTGACATTGCACGTTGATTATATCAAAATATGGGGGATAAGGTTTAAGCAACCTTATAATCCGCTTGTCTTATTTGTATTACTCTAAAACTTCGTAATAGAGAATACTTCATAAGTCATAAGATAAAACATTATGCCCAGCATATTATTTTATCTATAAAAATTATTCAAACATTTGCAAACGAATGTAAGCAAATTATTTTCATAATTTTATTAACAAACTTTTCCCACTTTCATTGAAATTATATTTCAATAAAACGTGTTCGTTTGTTATAACTTTTTAGAAAAAAGTTAGCAAAAACTTTATTCATTACTTTCTTTATCAGATAACAATTCTTTAAATTTTAATTCTATTTCTTCTTTTCTTTTTCTAATATCTTCATCTATTTCATATATTCGAGAGTTCGTTCTCTCTGGTATAGTGGTAAACAATTCATCTTTATTTTCTAAAAGAGTTTCTTCGCCATCATTTATATAAATTACACCTAATTGCAATCTATCAAGTTTATCCATTTTTTTATAATCTTCTATTGGGAATATTCTAACAATATTTCTGTTTTCATAATCATTGAAATAGAATACTTTGTTATCATAATAATATGTTGCTTCAAAATAACCTACATTGTAATATTGTCTTAAAGTAAATACTATTTCACTAACTTTTTCTATTGGTAAATATTCACTAAATCTTAATTTTGTTAATATATTACCTAATATTGCATAATCAGTTTTAGCAAGAAATCCAGCATCATATAATTCATTACAAGGTTTACACATGCTTTCTCTAAAATATACTTCGCCAAGTTCTATATTTTTATTGTTAGTATATTCTAGTTCTATATAATTAACATATCTCATTATTAAATCTGCTTTTTCACTTCTTGTATAATCATACCAAGTATAAGTATTATCTTCATATTCTTCTGGATAAATTAATTGATTTATATAATCTAAATCTCTTTTTATTAATATATCTTCTGGAGTAAATTTAAGTTCATTACATATATCACATTCTTTAATTTTTTGTTCTAAATGTTTAATTGTATTATCAATTACTTCTTTTTCTAAATCGTATTCTTCAATAGTAAAAGATCCATTGATATATGCTTTTCTAATTCTTTCTTGTTTATTATTCTGTTCATTTAACTCTTTTTGTAATTTTTCCTTTGGATTATCTAACTTAGTTTTAATCATAGGAAGTAATGTTTGATTAACAACTGCATCATATTCTTGTATTTCACTTATAAAATTATCAAATAATTTTTCTATATCTTTTTCTTTAATTGATATTTTACAATTATGGCATTGATAGTAATAATAAACATCACCATTTTTCTTTCTTGTTGCATTACCACCTAAAATTCTATTACATTTAGGACATTTAAGTTTTTGCAAAAATAAATATTCTTTATCTCGTTTATAATTTCTAGAATTCTTTTTCTTTTGCACTTGGCATTCTTCCCATAACTCTTTTGATACAATAGGTTCAACAACATTTTCATAGTAAGTTGGATTATTTGTTCTTTTTCCATGTACAAAGTCGCCTTTATATATTTCGTTTTCTATTATTTTTAATATAGTTGAATCACACCAATTTGTTTTACCAAATACTTTTTCTTTATTATATAAATTACTTATTGTTTGATATGAATTACCTTCGTGATATAAATTAAATATTCTTATTATTTGATCTTTTGTAGTTTCATCAATTACTAATTTTTTATTTTCGTGTTTATAACCAAATGGCGCTTTATGAGGAATATTACCAGCATTAATTGCTCCTGCTAAACCAATTTTAGTTCTTTCACTTGTTCTTTCTATTTCATTTTGTGATACTGTTGTTAAAAGTCTTGCGACCATTCTACCATTAGCACTTGTAGTATTTATATCATCATTAGCACAATCTAAATAAGCATTATTATCTTCTAAAAATTTCATTATATCTTCCATGTCATAAACTGAACGTGTAAGTCTATCTAGTTTTAATACAACAATAGTATTACATTTTTTATTTCTAATATCTTCTTTTAATTCTTCAAATGCAGGTCTTTTATTACCAGTTTTAGCACTTATTCCAGCATCTTTATATACTTTGTAAATATCATAACCTTTAAATTCACACATAGCACGAAGTCTTTTTTCTTGCTCTGGCAAACTAAATCCTTCACGTGCTTGATCTTCAGTTGATACTCTAATATAAATACCTGCTATTTTCTTTTCTTCATTCATATTTTTTAACACATCCTTTCATATGTTTGGCACTTTAAACGGAAAAAGTGAAGTCTAATAATTAAAAAAGAGGCGACAAAGACTATAAAATGATTATATGTCTTTGACACCTCTTAAAATTTTACATAATATTTGTTTTTTTAATATATTAAGTTTCATATCTATCAACCCCCTAAATATAAAACTTCTTGTTTGGTTAATTATTATATATTATTTTATCTAAAAGTCAAGACATATCGCTTGTTTTTGCCAGTTTTAAGGCACTTTTAAGAGAAGTTAGTACAAAAATTATATTTTAATTTAATTCTTTAATAAAGGTTTCTAAATCCTTTAATTCTAATTTATTTGATAGATTACCAACATATAAAGTTTTAGAATAATTAAATGCTAGAAACGTAATACCTTTAATTATTATTCTATGAGGTTCTATATAACTTAAATTTGATTTATCAATATTTCTAATATTGCCATTTATAATAGTAGGCTTGGCATTACAAAAATCACATATAAATTCAATCTTCCTTTTTAAATCGTTTTCAATTTCTAATTCTTTTGTAGTAATACTAATCATAAAATCCATCCTTTCAAAACTTAAATACGAAAAAAGTACCAACTTC
>CAZKUP010000046.1:0-8781 GCA_964555985.1 uncultured Clostridium sp.
TTGTGTAATATAAAATAAAGGAGGAAAATTATAATGTTACACAAGAAAAATGTAAAAACAGGGTTTACATTGGTTGAACTTTTAGCAGTAATAGTAATATTAGCAATAATATTAGTAATAGCAGTACCTAAAATAATGGATGTAATAAACTCATCAAAAAAGTCAACACTAGAAACAAGTGTTAAAATGATAGCAAGTACTGCAGAAAAAACAAAAATGCAAAATGCTGTACTAGGTAAAGAAGAGACAACAATAACATGTGATAGTGTTGCAAAGCTAAGTAGTAGTGATTACGAAAGTTGTACAATTAAATTTGATGGAAATACAGCAAAAGTAACAGTAAAAGGAAAGGGAAAGTTTGCAGGACTAAGTGTATGTGGAGGCACTAAAAATGAAGCAACAGCACAAATAGAAAAGTGTCAAAGTACACCAACTGCAAGTGAAACTATAGCAGCATTAGTAACAACAGATGGAGAAGTACAAAAATATACAGTAGCATATAATAGTACAACATATGATGCAGGAATAAGATATACAGGTGCTAATCCTAATAACTATGTACTATTTAACTGTGATGATCCAAGTAATACAAATACATGTGAAACATGGAGAATAATAGGAGTATTTGATGTTGATAATGGAAGTGGTGTTATAGAAAGTAGAATAAAAATAATAAATACAGCATCAACATTCACTGCATCATGGGATAGTAGTGCAAGTACTATAAATGGTGGTGATGGTATAAACCAATGGTTCCCAAGTACAAAAACAGATAGAAGTGCATATGAAGGAGCTGATTTATATAGACTGTTAAATGGATTTTATATAGGTGAATCTAATACATGCACATATTGTAATGGTTGGAATCAAGAAGCATTTTCGAATACATGTACAAAAGATAGTTTAACAAGTGCAAATATGAAACCACTTACAAACAGTGCAAAAAACTTAATAAGTAGTGCAAAATGGTACACATATGGAGTAGATACTAGCTTTGTTAGTAATTATGCATTTTCAGATTTAGATGGTGCATACTTGCAAGAAATGGGAAAAAGTAAAGAATACACAGGAAAAGAGTGTAGTGGAAATACTTGTAATGATACGGTAAATAGAACAACGAGTGGAAGTGCATTAATAGGCTTAATGAGTTTAAGCGATATAGGGTATGCAAATGGATGGTTATATGGGGCCCCTATCCATTCTCAATTACGCCGAGTGTTGATTCCTCTTCCTCTAGCTATGTGTGGCGTGCTTCCTCTTCGTACGCGTACTACGACCTTGCGTACAGTTCACTTGGAGTTTTCCCATCTGTATATCTTAAGTCTAATGTAATTATTACAGGTAATGGTGATGGCACTATAGATAATCCATATAGATTGGCAATTGGAAGTTAAAATTTTAAAGTATATAGAAATTTTATCTATATACTGTTGTTGTTGTTTATAATATAATTGTTATATAGGAGTGTTTTATGGAGTTAACTATTTTGATGCCTTGTTTAAATGAGGAGAAGACTGTGCTTATTTGTATTAGTAAGGCTTTTGATTTTTTGTCTAGTAATAATATATCTGGGGAGGTTTTGGTTGTTGATAATGGTAGTACTGATAATTCTATTAGTTTAATTAAGAAGACGAATGCTAGACTTGTACATGCTAAGCAAAGGGGTTATGGTGCAGCTATTATAAAGGGAATAAAGGAAGCTAGGGGTAAGTATATAATTATGGGTGATTGTGATGATAGTTATGATTTTACTAATTTAATGCCTTTTTTGATTGAATTAAGAAATGGCTATGAGCTTGTAATGGGTAATAGATATAAGGGTGGTATTAGTAGGGGTGCAATGTCGTTATCTCATAAGGTTGGAGTTAAGTTTTTAACTTATTTTGGTAATATTTTATATAAAACTAAATTAGGGGATTATCATTGTGGTTTAAGAGGATTTAATAAAAATAAAATATTAAAATTGAAATTAGAATGTAAGGGTATGGATTTTGCTAGTGAGATAATATTAAAATGTGCTTTAGAGGAATATTCTATAAAGGAAATACCTACTGTTTTAAGAAAAGATGGTAGAAATAAAAAATCTCATTTAAGAACTATTCCTGATGGTATTTTGCATGTTAAATGTCTTTTGAAATATAGGTGATGTTATGAAAAAGAAAGTTTTTATATCTATTTTTATTGCTATATTAATAGAATTATTTGTGTTTAATTTTAGTAGTATTAAGTCATTTTTTTATAAAGAAATAGAATATGATCTTAGTAAGTTAATATTAGAGAATGTTTATTATAATAAAGATAATAATAAGTATTATTGTACAAGTTCTAATTCTACATTAGAGCTTGTTATAAATAAAAAAATTAATAATATATATTTAGATATTGAAAATGAGGATAATAATGCATTAGAAGTATTTTTTGATTATACAGATGATGCGAATACTGGATATAATAAATATGAAGATATTAATGAGAAAGAATTTAGTCATGTTTTTGTTAAAAGTATAGATAAATCTAAGTATATTAGTGTTTCTCATTTAGGTAAAACTCATAATATTAAAATATCTCTTAAAGACAAAAATAGTTTAAGTTTTAATATAAATAAAATTTCTTTTAATAAGTCTATACCATTTAATATTAATATATTTAGATTAATATTATTATCTATAATTATATTTAGTAGTTTGTATTTAAAAAATAGTAATTTTATTAAAAAAAATGAAAAAGTATTTTTTTGGTTAATAGTAATATTATTTTCAATTCTATTAGCAATATTATATTTTAATTATTCTAGTATTAATTCTAATTTATATGATTTTTATTCTACAAAATATAAAGAGTCTTTAATGAATGGTAAATTAACTCTTGATATGAATATTGATTCTTTAGATGAAAGTAATTTATATGATTATACTAAAAGAGAGGTAAAAGGTGTATGGGATACATCATATTATAATGGTAAATTCTATATGTATTTTAGTTTTTTACCTGCTATAATACTTGGAATAACAAATTTATCTGTAAGTAATTTATCTTTTATATTTTCAGTATTATCAACAATATTTTTATCATTAATGACTAAGAAGATAATTGAAAAATATTTTTCTAAAATAGATGTTGGTTTAAAATTATTAATGATTGTATTTGTATTATTTAATAGTAGACTTTTATTATTAATTTCTAGAGTAAGATTTTATGAATTAATAGTTATATGTGCATTTTGTTTTTCAGTTATTGGAATATATTTATATTTATTATTTGATGAAAAGAATAAGAATATTTATTTATTTTTAGGTTCATTATTTTTAAGTTTATCAATTGTATGTAGACCTAATATTATATTTATTTGTATTTTAGGATTATTTATTGTATATAAAAAAATTAATAGAAGAAATATATTATATTATTTTATACCTTATTTAATAATAGGATCACTTTTAATGTATATTAATTATATTAGATTTGATAATATATTTGAGTTTGGAATTAAGTATCAATTATCAGTTATAAATATGAATTATTTAAAATTTAATTTTGGTACCATATTAAATGGTATATATACTTATTTATTTAGAATGCCTATATTTATTACTAAATTTCCATATATTACAAATAATATATCAATGATAGATTATTATGGATTTTATTTTAATACATTAACAGGTAATGGAATAATACCAATGAGTATATTTGGTTTTATAGTGCCTTTTGTATATAAAAAGTTAGATAAAAAAACATTAAAATATGTTGTTTGCTCTATATTAGTTGGATTGATTATATTAATATTAGATAATTGTTTTGGTGGTGCGGTAAAAAGATATTCCCTAGAATTTAGTTATTTGTTTATAATACCAATAGTGTTATTAGTAATTAAATCTTTATCTAAACATAAAAAAATAGTTTTTGCACTGGTAATAATAAGTTGTTTAATGAATTTCTTTATAATATTTGATAATAAAACAGATGATTTAGGTAATTTACCTGAAAATAATTTTTATTATGAATTAGAGTATTTTTTAAAGCCTTAGAAGATATTATTTGTATTTAATAATTGTTATATAGTAAAAATTAGTTTTTGTAAACTAATTTTTTTTCTATATATAAAACTATTCCATATAAAGCAAATGACACTATTGCTAGTAAAAATACACCAGTCATAACTAAGTTTAAATTAAATACTTGTGAACCATACATAATTAAATATCCAATTCCTTCTTTTGACACTAGCAATTCACCCATTATTACTCCAATTAAACACATACTTATATTAATTTTTAATGAACTAATAATTGTATTTATATTACCTCTTAATATTAATAATTTATATATTTGCCATTTAGTCGCACCAAAACTTTTCATAAGTTTAATCTTATCTATATCAGTATTATTAAATCCATTATAAATATTCATAATACTTATTATTGCAGATATTAATAATGACATTGTAATTATAGAATTAATATTCGCACCAATCCATATTATAAATATTGGCCCAAGTGCAACTTTTGGTAAGCTATTTAAAATTGTTAAATAAGGATCAAATATTTTATATAAATACTTATTCCACCAAAGAATACTTGCAACAATTATACCTATTAGTATTGATAATATAAAACTAATAAGAGTTTCATATATTGTTATATTTATATGATTAAATAAATTATTAGATTTAAATAAGTTTATAATTGTAGTTATAATTAATTTAGGAGATGAGAAGAGAAAAGTATTAATTATTTTTTTATTAGATAGAATTTGCCATAAAAAGATAAATATAATAAATATTAATATTTGTGATAATAGTACAATACATTTTTCTTTTTTCTTTTTATTTAAATATCTTTTATGCTCATCAGAATATAACATTTAAATCCCTCCATATCTTATTACAATAATCACTAAATATAGGATTACTTCTATTTTTTATTGGAGAATCATTTTTATCATATTCTATCTTATAAATACTTTTTATACTAGTAGGCCTTTCATCTAAAACAATAATTATATTTGCCATACTTACTGCTTCTTCTACATCATGGGTTACCATAATTGTAGTCTTTTTTTCTTTTTTTATAATTTTGTATACATCATTAGATATTGTTAATCTATTTTGATGATCTAGTGCTGAAAAAGGTTCATCAAGAAGAAGTATATCTGGTTTTATTAAAAGTGTTCTAATTAAAGCAACTCTTTGAATATAGTATAGACACAATTAAATTAATTTGTGTTTAAAAAATTCATTACTAAATCTATTAATATATCTTTTTCTTTTGGATTAGACTCTGCAATTAAAAGTGTTATAGCAACTAATGTATTATTATCAATAACTTGTTTATTATTTTTATAAAGTAGATTATAAAATTTTAAAAAATAAATAAATAGAGTAGCAGCAATTCTTTTGTTACCATCAATAAATACATGATTTTTTGTAATTAAATACAAAAAATTAGCTGCTTTTTCTTCTGTTGTAGAGTATAAGTCTTTTCCATCAAAAGAAGAGTATATAGCACCAATAATAGCTTTTAAACCTTCATCTCTTTCAAGAGCAAATAAACTACTATTGTTATTAAACTTAAGTTTATTAATTATATTTATGCAATCATCATAATTAATTTTATTATTGTTAGTAGTTCCACTTGGCTTAGTTATTCTTTTATGATCATAATCATCAAGTAAAGAAAGAGCATTAGAATAATTATTTATTACTTTAATAATTTCCTGTGCTTCATTTCCATTTAGTTTTGTATCAATTCTTCCTGCAATATCAATTAGCTTAATAGTCTTTTCAAGATAGTCTAATCTTTTTTGATTTATTGCATAACCTTTAATCATATAATCTTTTAAAACATTTGTAGCCCATTTTCTAAATATAACACCATTTTTACTTTTAACTCTATAACCAACACTTATAATAACATCAAGATTATAATATTCTATATAATGAGTTTGCGTTTTTCCTTCAATTGCACCATGTTGAGTGGTATTCTCAAATTTTGCGACTACCACTTGATCACTTAACTCTTCATTTAAAGCATTATTAATATGTTTTCTAATAGTTTTATAATCTCTACCAAATAATTGTGCCATTTGTTCTGTGTTTAACCAAACTGTTTCATCTTTCATATTTACTTCTAATAAAACATTTTGATTTTCAAATAAAACAATTTCGTTTTTCATCAATTATTACTTCCTTTAGTATTATTTAATATGTATTAAGTGAGTGTTATACAAGAATATAACCTCTCACTTATATTATTCTACAAAACTTTTGTATTTCCTTTTTTATTTTGAAATTTATTCAAAATTCCATTTAATTTCAATATCTCTTGTTTTGGTTTCTTTATTAATCTTGCCGATATAGATTTTATCTACAAATTCATCTACTATCACTTTGTTTAGTTTTTCTAATTTTTGATATTTATTAAATAATTCTTTTGTATTTTTGTTTGAAGAACCTTTTAGTGTATAATAGTTAATCTCATTATCAATAGATTTTAATTGGTATTTTAATTTTTCATCATCATTATTGTAATTAGTAATCAATTCTTTAAATTGTTCTGCATTAATTATTCCATTAACTTTATCTTCATAAAGATTTTTTAAATAATTTTTAGTCTTTGCCATTTGATTAATTATAGTTTTCTTTTGTTTTGTTAATAAATTGATTTTTTTAGTGAACTTATTATTCTCTTTTTTCAAAGATATTGTTTCTAAAATATTTAAATCATAAAACTTCTTTATTTTTTTATTAATATGGCTTAATACTAATTCTTCTAATGCATCATACCTAATCGCTGATTTATTTATACAATCATTATAACCATCTCTGTTATTAGAACATACAAGATATTCATGTTTAGAAGAATTTTTCTTTCTCATATAGCACCCACATTCCATGCAAAATACCTTGCCAGAGAAGTTATGAACAATTCCTGTTGATTTCATAGGTTTTGTTCTTTCTTTTATTGCAACTTGTACTTTTATAAATGTTTCTTTATCAATAATTGCTTCATGCATATTTTCTCTACGAATCCATTTATCTTCAGGTTTATTAATTATTTTTTTATTTTTATAACTCGCAGTAGTTCTTTTCCCTTGAATTAAATGTCCTAAATATAATTCATTTTTTAAAATTGTTTTAATAGCGTTTGTATTCCATTTAATTTCTTCTCTAGGTCTATTACTAATTACATTTAATTTAATACCTTTTCTATATTTATAAAGAGAAGGGCAAGGAATATTTTTATCATTTAAATATTTTGCAATTCCTGTAAATCCCATACCTTTTAAATATAAATCATATATTTCTTTAACAACTTCACTAGCAATAGGATCAATAATTAATTTATTATTATCTTCTTGTGATATTTCATAACCAAAAGATGAGAATGGGGAAATAAACTCTCCCTGTTTCATTTTAGAATTAAATGCACTTCTAATATTATTTGAAACATCTTCTAAATACCATTCATTTACAAGCCCATTTATTTGTCTTGATTTTTTATTACCACTATTAAAAGTATCTGCATTATCAGATAATCCAATAAATCTTATATTCCATTCTTTGAATTTATTATTAATATATTTTTCAACAATTTCCATATCTCTTGAAAATCTAGATTGACTTTTACATAAAACTATATTAATTTTATTATTTTCACAATCTCTAATTAATCTTTCAAACTCAGGTCTATATGTACCAGCGCCAGATAAGTCTTCATCACAATATTCATCTGCTAAAACAAAGTTAGAATTTTTATTAATATAGTCCATAAGCATATTTCTTTGGTTTTTAATAGATTCACTTGACTCGTCTTTATTAATTTTATCTCTATCTTCATTTGATAGCCTTAAATAAATTCCAACTTTCAAATATTCTTGTTTTTTATTTTCTATTTTATTCACGATTATTTCTCCTAAAGATAAAATTATAATCAATATTATTAAATAATATGAATTTACTCATTTGTTTCATATAATATAATATTTAATAATTTCTTATTTATAATATCTTTTAATTCTTTATCAGTTATAGTTTTATCTATTATTTCTTTCACATTATAAATTATATTTATAAACTTCACCTCTAATTAAATATATTATTTAAAGTGTGATTTTAAACTAATATACCAGTAATGTTTATTATTTTTGTACTTTGTTTTATTCATAATATCAATCCTCACTTTCATTTAAAACTTCTTATATTTGGGATAAAATTTTGATACATTTTTACTTTTTATTTTTTTAAACATATTGTTATTTGCGATTTATAGTTTAAGAGAGAGTATATTATTATCTTTCAATATCAAATTTATCTTTCCAATCTTCAATACTATTTTCTAATACTTTAACTAAGCAATTTAATCTACTTATTTCATTTTTTTGATTATTAACACTATCTTTTTATTCTTTAATAATTTCGTTTCTTTTGATAAGTTTTTTTATTGTTTTTGAATGTGTTATTTTCTTCTGTTAGTTTTTTAGTTATATCTTTATTGTAATTATTAGTATTTAGAACTACTGCTTTTCTTTGTAATCCTTTTGCATATACAACTACATTTTCAACATCTTCATCTTTATACTTAAACTTTGTTTTAATAAAATAATCATATCTCTTACATTAAAATTTTTATTTTTTAATAAACAACATAATATAACTTTTTTCCTTTATTTATAAGGGTTATAAGCAACTTTTAAGTAATCATCCCGTGTGTATATAGTATTCAAAGAACTCTTTGCCTCATACCACCAGATAATTCACTTGGATAATTATCTTTAAATTCA
>CAZKUP010000047.1:0-8576 GCA_964555985.1 uncultured Clostridium sp.
TTTATATAAAATTGTATTACAACAATGTAACATTTTCACTAAAAAGTCACAATTTTTTGAAAAAGCTGGCATAAATGGCTGAAAAAAATCCTAAAATACGCTATAATTATTATGTAAGTGTTTTGACACCTATAAAAGTGAATTTGAAGGTATGTCATCATATAAGGATGGTGATGTACTAATGGAAAAGGTGGTATTATATGTAGGATTAACAGATGAAGAAAATAAAGCATTAAGTGCAGAAGAAATTGAAAACACATTAACAAAGCGTGCAACAGCATTAATGGACTATGCAGAAACTTTAAAATATGAAGTAGTTGGTATATATCGTGATGGATATTATATTGGTGAATCAGAAAATAGAATTAATTTAAATAATATGCTTTCTAGCTTAATTAACAAATCAGTAAATATAGTTATATCTACTTATGATGAAGTTATTAGTAATGTAAAAGAAAAATTTGATAGTTTTATATCAGATTTAAAAAATAAGAAAGTTGAATTTAAATCTATTTCAAAATTAAATCCAGAAGATACAATTGCAAGTAGAAGAAATCAGCAATTAAAAGCTTTGATGGATGATTGTAAATTAGAATATGTTTCACCAAGTATAGTTACTTTACTTAATTTAGATATAAAGAATGATGAAAGTTTTTTAGATTTAAGTTATGAAATAAAGAAAAGAACTGCTTATGTAAGAGAAATATACAACTCTGAATATAACTGGTATGGTAAAAAGGTAATTTTATATGTAAGATTATCAGAAGAAGACAAAGATAAAAAAACACCAGAAGAATTAAGCGAGAGTATTAAAAACCAAATATCTATGTTATTAAAACATGCGAAAGCTAATAGATGGGTGGTTGTAGCAATATTCTGTGATGAAGATTATTCAGGTGTAGATAGTGAAAGACCAGAATATAATAAATGTTTAAGATTCTGTGAAGTTGGTAAAACTGATATAGTTCTTTGTAAAATGCAATCAAGATTTACTCGTGATATGGAACATGTAGAAAAATATATACATGGATTATTTCCAGAATGGGGAATACGTTTTGTGGGTAAAGTTGATAATGCAGATACAATTGTTAAAGGTAATAAAAAATCAAGACAAATAAATGGATTAATCAATGAGTGGTATTTAGAAGAATTATCAGATAATATTAGAGATACTATTAGAGATAAACATGCAAGCGGACAATTTACAGGACCATTTGCACCTTATTGATATATTAAAGATCCAGAAGATAAAAACCATTTAATAGTTGATCCGGTAGCTAGTGTTGTAGTTAAAAAAATCTTTGAACTTTTTACAGAAAAAGGTTATGGAGTTAGAAAAATAATAGTTTATTTAAAAGAAAATAAAATTCCATGTCCTTATGAATATAAATTGTCTCAGGGATTAAATGTTAAATATAGTAGAAAAATTAGCAAAGATCACGTATGGAGTGATTGTACAGTTAAACGAATTTTACAAGATGTTGTTTATATTGGACATTTAGCACAAAGTAGAACAACAACACCAAGTTATAAAAATAAAAAGATTATTGCATTACCAAAAGAACAATGGATTGTTTGTAAAAATACTCACGAACCAATAATTGATATGGAAACATGGAACAAAGCAGTTAGCATTAGAGAAAATAGAGCTCGTGCTTGTAAAGAACATGGAGAAAAACATAAGTATTCAGGAGTTGTAAAATGTTATTGTTGTGAAGGAAACTTCAAAAAAGGATTCTATACTGGAGCACAAAATAAGAAGGTAGATTATTTCAAATGTACTGAAGCTTGTAAACCTTATTCTGAATGTGGCAATAAAAAAGTAATTAGAGTTGATGACTTAGATGAAATTTTAGTTGATCGCATTAATAATAGAATAAAGAAATATAAAGATTTATCTGTTATGAATAAAATTAATATTAAAGAAATACTTGGAAATAATAATTCTAGTCAATTGAAGGCATTGATAATTGAGAAAAATGACATTGAAAAAAAGATTAATTTAAAAGATAGTGTATCTCAAGGAATGTATGAAGATTTGAAAACTGGTATTATTGATTATGAAGAATATAGAATATTTAAAGAAAATTTTAAAACTGAAAAAAATAATCTAATTACCAGACTAGAAGTTGTTAATAAACAAATCAAAGAAATAGAGGATGCAGAGTTTAATTTTGAAGAAGCTGGGAGAGTATTTAAAAAATATACTTCTGTAAAAGAAATTACCAGAGAGATACTAAATGAATTTGTTGATAAAATTATAGTTGGAGAAATTAATCCAGAAACTGAATTAAGAGATGTAAAAATTAAATGGAAATACCAATTTTAACATTAAAAAAGAAAAAAATTAAACACTGTTCTTAGGTATCATCCTCAGATGGTAATGGTCGCATTGGAAGAATGATTATGTTTAGAGAATGTTTATATAATGATATAATGCCATTCTATATTGAAGAAGAAAATAAGGCTTTTTATATAAGAGGTATTAAGGAATATCAAGTGAATAACGAAAAAAGCTACTTGATGGATACTTGTCTAAATAGTCAGGATAATTATGAAAAATTAGTTAATTATTTTTTGGAAGATGAAGAATAATTAAATGTTTTAAACTTTTAAAAGGAGTAATGTATGAGGAAGAAAATAATAATTTCTTTAATCATTATTTTAATATTTATTATTTTATCATTTATTGAATGGAAATTAGAGTTGGATATGTCTTCCATTTCATTTGCAATTATATCTGAAACTATAGTTGAAGCACTTATAAGTAGTTTTATTGTGTATAAAGTGTATAGTAATAAAGATAAGGTTCTTGCTTAACATGAGTAAGATTAGTAATGAAGTTTAATAAAAAACAAGATATCATTTCATTAAGAAGTGATACCATTTAACATATTTATTTAGGCAAGCACAATTAATATTCACACAGTTTCCAAACAAATGGTTGCTATAGTTTTGGAAACACAATCATATATTTTTAAATATTTGCTAATAATTAAATTTTTTGATATAATTTAACTCGAGGTGAGAGATATGAAAATTCCTACAGTTGCACTTGTTGGTAGACCAAATGTTGGTAAAAGTACATTATTTAATCGTTTAGCAGGTAAAAGAATATCTATAATAGAAGATACTCCAGGTGTTACAAGAGATAGAATTTATAGTATTGTATCTTATATGGATCATAAGTTTCATTTAATAGATACAGGTGGTATTGATTTAGGAAATGAAGATTTTAATAAGGAAATAAGGGTACAAGCAGAGCTTGCTATTGATGAGGCGGATGTTATAGTTTTTATTGTTGATGCGAAAGAGGATTTAGGGCCAAATGATTATTTGATTAAGGATATGCTTAAGAAAAGTGGAAAAAAGGTTATTGTTGCTTTAAATAAGATGGATACTAAGATTGCAAATGATAATATATATAATTTTTATGAACTTGGATTTGATAATTATATTCCAATAAGTGCTGAACAAAATAGGGGTATTTATAATTTGTTGGATGCGATTATTGAGGATTTTAAGGATGTAAAAGATATAGAGTATGATAGTGATGTTGTTAAGTTTTGTGTAATTGGAAGACCAAATGTTGGTAAAAGTAGTTTGGTTAATGCTCTTTTAAATGAGGATAGGAGTATTGTATCTAATGTTAGTGGCACTACAAGAGATGCTATTGATACACCTTTTACATATAATAAACGTGACTTTGTTGTAATTGATACTGCTGGTATTAGAAAACAAGGTAAGATATATGAAAATGTTGAAAGATATAGTGTATTAAGAGCACTTAAAGCTATTGATAGGTCTGACGTGTGTTTAGTAGTTCTTAATATTGAAGAGGGTATTATTGAACAAGATAAGCATATTGCTGGGTATGCTATAGAAGCAGGTAAGGCGGTTGTAATTGTTGTAAATAAATGGGATAAGAGTACTAAAGATATGAATTTGGTTACAAAAGAAATAAGAAGTCATTTTGCATTTATGCCATATGCACCAATTGTGTTTACATCTGCACTTACTAAAAAGAGAATACATACAATTATGCCTGAGGTAATAAAGGTATTTGATAATAGTTATAAAGAATTAAAAACAAGTGTTTTAAATGAGGTTATACAAGAGGCGTATACTCTTAATCCAGCGCCTTCTTATAAGGGTAAAAGACTTAAGATATATTATGTAAATCAAGTTGATAAAGCACCACCTAAAATATTATTTCATGTAAATGATAAAACTTTAATACATTTTTCTTATGAAAGATATTTAGAAAATAGATTAAGAGAAGCATTTGATTTAGAAGGTACACCAATTGTGCTTCAGTTTAAGAATAGAGGAGATTAGTCCTCTTTTTTATTTTATAAGAAAAATGAAGATTAATCATCTTCATTTTCTTTTACATTAACTATTCTTGTTTGTTCATAAGTACTATTTTTATATATTACTTTATATTTAATTTTATATTTATCTGGAGTAGAAGTATCTATAGATACAAGTTCTTCATTTTTAGAATTAGTTATTGTAGTAGTTATAGTTGCATCTTTTGTAACATCTATAAAGTTATCTAATACAATTACTGATTCATCAGTATATTTACTATTTACATTTATATTAATTATTGGCATTCCTTTTAAAGATACATTTACTAATGATATATTTTCATTTGTTGATAATGTATATTCGCTACCACTACTTATTGTAGTTTTATTATTTGCCCATGCAGTTTTTACTACAAATTTTATTTCACCTTTGTAACTTGATATATCAATTGTAGCATTAGTTTCAGTAGTAGTTAGAATATATTTTTCATTACCATCTTTGTCAATAATATATATATCATATCCAAAATCTCCTAATTTTTCTAATTCTTCTTCTCTATATTCAATATAATTCTTTTTAGTATCTCCCATACCATCAGTAATATATGTATCTATAAACTTTTCTGTATAATATTCTGGTATATTTACTGATTGCCATGTTAATGATGCTTTATTTTTATCAACTGTAACATTTAAATTATTAGGATTATTTAATTGTTTATATCTAGGTGATATCATTGTTGGTTCAGTTCCTTCTTTAAAGTATTCAGTTGTAATCATATCTTTTGGAGTATTATCACTAGGTAGCATTGCAGGGATTGTACCTTTTTCAACTTGTACTTGGACAACACTATCAGGTACTTTGAAGTTTTTAGGGCTATCATCTACAATACCTTTTAGTATAGTAGAGTATACTTTATCTTTTCTATTATTATCAGCAAGTGTATTATATCCATCAGTAATCTTATCATATCCATACCAAAGTGCCATTGATATTTTTGGTGTATAACCTGCAACCCAATAATCTTTTACAGCACTGTAAGGAATTCCATAATCTCTAAATACACTATCTGGGAAGTTTGATGTTCCTGTTTTTGCAGCAACTTGTCTTCCATATATTTTACTTCCTGAACTAACTCCTGAATCAACAGCCCATACTAGTGAGTTAGTTATTATATATGCAGTAGCATCTGACATAACTTTTGTTTTAACAGGTTTATATTCTTTTGTAACATTTGTATCCATATAAACAATTTTAGTTATTGAATATGGTTCAATGTAATATCCACCATTTGAGAATGCAGCATATGCAGCAGCCATTTCTAATGGACTAGTTCCATTAAATGCACCTAGTGCATGTGCCTCATGAACAAGTCCTCCTTCCATTTCAGGAGTAATTCCAAGAGATGTTGCAAAACTATATATTTTATTATTACTTACATTTTGAAATGCTTTAAGTGCAGGAATATTTCTAGAAAGTCCAAGTGCTTCTCTCAATGTTTCAAAGCCATAATATTGACTATCCCAGTTTTTAATACCAACACCATTTGTATAACTATGTGGTTCATCTATAAATGGAGTATAAGTAGACCAATTATTATATTCAATTCCAGGAGCATAATCAAATATTGGTTTAGCACTAGAACCTGGATGATTATTTAAATCTGTTGCTCTATTTAAACCTTGCGCAACTGTATTTCTACCACCACTTATTGCAAGAATACCGCCAGTTTCAACATCAGTAACAGCAACACCAACTTGTACTTTATCATTAACCCAAGTATATATTTCTCCATTAATAACTTTATTCATATGATCTTGTTTATCTTTATCTAAAGTTGTATATATTTTCATAGGAGTATTAAATGGATTTTCACCAGTTCTTTTATATAATTCTTCAGTAACAACATCTATAAAATTTTGATATGGATTAGTATAAGACTTTGTACTTAACAAAGCTTCTACACTTATTGCATTAGCCATTTCTTCTTGTTCCTCAGTTATATATCCATGTCTTTTCATAAGTCTAAGTACAATAGCTCTTCTTTCAGCAGCAGCCTCAGGATGTCTATATGGATTATATGCAGTTGGAGCTTGGAATAGTCCTGCTAAAAGAGCAGCTTCTGATAAATTTAAATCAGACACACTTTTACCAAAATAAGTTTGACTTGCTTCTTCTACACCAAATGAATTTTCACCAAGTCCTGGAATATTAACATAATATTCAAGTATTTGTTCTTTTGTATATTTTTGCTCTAATTTAAATATTGCAAGATAAATATCAGTAAATTTACGAACAATGCCTTCAATACCACTTGCAACCCCACTAGTATAAGCTTGTTTACTTACTTGCATTGTTATAGTAGAACCACCACCTGCAGCAGAGTTACCTAATACTTGACTTATTGCAGCTTTCATAAATCTTGGTAAATCAACACCATTATGTTGATAGTATCTTGAATCTTCTGTTGCAATAATCGCATCAATTAATACTTGAGGCATATCATCATATGTAATAGTTTTTCTTATTTCAGAACCTAATTTTGCAATAACTTCACCATTATTACTATATACAATACTAGCTTCTTTTCTATATAAATTAGAAGGATTAAAATCAGGAGCAGACACTACTATATATCCTGCAAAAGCTATTACTGCAAATATTCCAATAAGTATAAATATTAAAATAACAGTTACAAGATTATTAAGTATCTTTTTAGTGTCTTTCTTTTTATTTTTCTTACTCTTTTTATTCTTTTTCTTAGTCATAACTTTCTTACCACTACTTTCATTAATAGTATTTTTCTTATCATTATATATTTTAACTATTTTATCAAATATATATGCAACTAATATAATTGATATAAGTATAATAAATGTTCTTAAAAAACCAACAACTATACATCCAATTATAAATACAATTATTAAAAGAGAAAATATAGTTAGTAATTGTTTATCTTTTATTATTTTTGATATTATTTTTTTAGTTCTTCTTATTATTCTATTAAATTTCTTTTTCATAAATACTCCTTCAAAAATATAATTTATCAATAACTTTTATGTAATCAATTCTAGGTATATAAGATTCTTTTATTTTATATCCATATTCTAAAAAATAATCATATGGTATAGACTTCCTATCTTCATTTTTCATAAAATTAAGTATATCCTTAGTTTCTAAAAGAAAGCAAGTATTATTAAAATAAAACTTAACAATTAAAAATGATATTCCACCATGTTCATATACTTTTTTTAAATGCTCTATTTGGTGCTTATGTATATTAGATAAACTAAATGATTTATTATTTTTTACCTCTTTAGCATCAAAATCAATATATTTCCCTTTGTATATACCATTATAGTCAGTTGTAGATGGCATCTCATAAAATGCCTCTTTAATTATAACTTTATGACTATTTGGATAATCTAATTTAGTAACCTTAATAGGAGTAGGCTTTTTATGTATTACAGCAATATCATTATCCAAATAATATTTATTTGTAATATTAATATCACTTTCCAGTGCCATACCTCTATTTGCATAACTATTAAATAATTTTTGTGAAATCATTATACCACCCATATATAATTATACTATAAAAAGTGTAATTACTACATATAAATATATCATAAATTGATATCATTTGTCGACTTTTGTCATTAAATTAGTAAAAAATAATTATATTATTAAATTAATGCTAAAATAATACAGGTGAATGATATGAAATATGAATTTTTCAAAGAAATAATAGATGATTTAATTGAAGAAATAGAATTAACAGAAAAGAAATTATTTTATGTAAGAAAATAAGAATATAATCATATAATTTATTGGGTGATAAAATGATACTATTTAATATGAATATAACTATGGAAATATTTTATTTAGTAATAATGATGCTTGTTATTAGAAAAGCACTTTTATCTCTAGATATTAAAAAGCAATATATAACTTTTTATTTATTAATTATTTCATGTATTATTAATTTTATTTTTAATGGAATATCAATAATAACTTTTTTTGAGTCTTTTATGTGTATTTCCTTTTGTGCTTTAATTATTGATATATATAAAATAATAAAAAATTAAGTACGAACATATGTTTTATAAACCTTATTTTTATGAAAAAAGTAATAACAAAAAAATTTAAGATTAACACAAGAAGGTTAGTGTAGAATAAGTGTGGAGATTTATAACCTTTAAGTTGCACTTATAATTAAGTTAAATAAATTGTAAATTAATAAGAATGGATTGTCAATATCT
>CAZKUP010000048.1:0-8396 GCA_964555985.1 uncultured Clostridium sp.
ATTATGTAATAGAGAAAATAAAGAGAGATGCTCAAATAGCTAAAACAGTAGGAATAGAAGAAGGAATGCAAAAGGGCATTAAAAAAGGAATGCAAAAAGGTATCAAAGAAGGCCTAGAAAAAGGTATCAAAGAAGGTCTAGAAAAAGGAATGGAAAAGGGTATCAAAAAAGGCATAGAAGAGGGCATAGAAAAAGGTATGAAAAAAGGTATAGAACAAACAAAAAAAGAAACAGTATTAGAATTATTAGAAATGAATATGCCATATGAAGATATTAGTAGAGTTACAAAGTTATCAGTTGCAAAAATACAAGAAATAGAAAAAAATAAATGATCATAAGACTTAAGTTGTATATTTTTGTATAAAATTAGATATAAGTTATTAAATAACAAAAAGTTCATTGGAACTTTTTTTGTTTTCATAATAATTTTATATATAGTTATGATTGCTTTTGATATTGCAATATATATGGCTATTGTATTTATATTTTATTATGAATTTTTAAATCATATAGATAAATTACATTTATTTAATGGAATGCTATAAAGTGTTATAAGAATAACATAGCTATAAAGTGTTATAAGAATAACATAAATTGATAAATCACTAAAAATAATATATATTGATGAATGTATGTGACAAATTAATTTTTTTCTTGTACAATCTTCATCAATTATTAGCACTTTACCTATCTTGGACTTATAGAGGCTTTAATCGTTGTGCCAGTAAACAATGTTTTTTGCAAATAAAAACCTTAATACAAATTAAGGTTATTGCCATAATGGCATTTTTTTCTATCCCATCTTAAATGTAATTCTGCTTTAGGATATATATATATATATATATATTCTATCTAATCTATTCTTGCTTTATCTATAGAAAAAAACTATTCCTTCCTTTTATTTATTCCAACCATACTTCCTATAATACATATACATAATAATACTAAATAAAATATAATAGTTATTATATTTATTCTACATTTAAAAATTAAATTAAATAAAAACATAATAATTGATAGCATTAATCCCATTTCAATTCCAGATAAAAATCCTTTCTTTATTGATTTCTTTCCACTAAAAAAACCTGAGAAAAAATAGCAAATAACTAATATAATTATATTAAATATTATAACAAATTCCTTTGAAATAATTCCAAAATAATTAAATAATGTAGTAATAAATACAAATACTAAAAGTGTTAAAAAAGTAAATAATAATGGTTTAATAAATTTATACATATATCCTCCTTTTAAATAATATTAATATGAATAAAAAAATATGAATTTACCCATTATAAAAAAGAGGTGATAGAAATGGATATACTCATAATTATATTTAGAACTCTTTTATATTATATATTATTCTTATTGCTATTTAGAATAATGGGTAAAAGAGAAATTGGTGAATTAGGAATGAATGATTTACTAGTGTCAGTTTTATTTGCAGAATTTGCAACATTAGCAATAGAAAAATACAATGAACCCCTTCTTAAAACAATAATACCAACCCTCATAATAGTAATTCTACAAGTAAGTATTTCATATATTTCATTAAAAAATCTAAAATTTAGAGAAATAATTGATTTAAAACCATCTCTAATAATAAAAGATGGTTTAATAAACTTTAAAGAGATGGAAAAACAAAGATATGGTATAGAAGATTTACTTACTCAAGTAAGAGATAAGGGAATAAAATCATTAGATGAAATTGAATATGCAATATTAGAAAATAATGGAAAATTATCTATTTTCTTATATGATAATAAAAAAATATATCCAATGCCACTTATAATAGATGGAAAAATACAATATGATACCCTAGCGTATTTAAATAAAACAAAAAACTGGATTTATAATATATTAAAAAAAGAAAATACTGACTTAAAAAATGTATTTTATGCTTTTTATAAAAATAATAAATGTTTTATTATAAAAAAAGAGTAATTGAACAAAATAATAAAATGTGATATAGTTTTAGAAAGAGGAGATGATAAATAATGGAAAATGAAAATAATTTAGTTAAAGTAGAAGGGGAAGATGGAAAAACATATGATATGCTTATTTTAAAAGAATTTGAATATAAAAACAAAAAATATGCAATATTAAGTGAACTTGATTATTGTAAATGTGATTGTGAAGATGATGATTGTGATTGTGAAGATGATGATTGCAATTGTGATTGCAAGGATGATGAATGCGAATGCAACTGCGGATGTGATGATGAACCAATGCTATGTTTACTAGAAATATCTAAGGATAAAGAGGGAAACGAAGTATTTAAGTCTATAGATGATGAAGATTTATTTAATGAATTAGTAGAAAAGGCTGATAAAGTTTTATACGAAGATTAGTCTTTTTTTTATATTTTTAAAAGTGAATTTTTATTTGCATTATTAAAAATATATGATAAAATTATATATAGATAGAATAATAGGTGGTGTTTTATGAGAATAGCAGTTTTAAAGAGTGATAAGATTATTAATTTTACTTTGCCAATTCAAGTACATGGTAACTACTGGATAACTGATAAAGAAAAAAGTGGTAATGATAGAAATTTAATTAATATTGTTGCAACAGATGGAAAATGGCAAATGCTTAGTAATTACGAGGTTTCTATATATGAAGGTGGCGAAAAGAAGACAAGTGTTGATTTGAAAGTTGATTCTTTTTATACATTAAAAATTAATAATGAAGAAGATTCACTTTTGTTTGTAACAGATGTATATAATAATAAAACTGTGCAATTATCTATTAAGATGGATGCAGAAGTTGTTATTGGTAGTAAAAATACATGCCATATTCAGTATAATAATCCATATATTGATTTAGAACATGCAAAACTTATATATAAACAAGGAACATGGCATATAAATTCATTATCTAATAAAGGTTTTTATGTAAATGGAGAAAAGTATTCTAGTAAAAAAATATCTAATGGGGATGTTATATTTATAATGGGACTTAAAATAATTATTATAAAAAATAATATAATAATTAATAATATAGATAAAATAAAAGTAGATAGTAATTTATTTTTTGAGTCAAAATATACTAAACAAAATATAAAAGAATTTCCTGAAAATGATGAAGAAGTGCTTATGTATAAAGAAAGTGATTATTTCTTTAAAGCGCCTAGATTTAGAAATAATCCTGATAAAATAACACTTGGCATAGATCCCGCGCCAGTTAAAGAGCAAGAAGATAAAACCCCATTACTATTTTCAATGGGTCCAATGCTTACAATGGGAATGACATCAGGTGTAAGTGCTTTTACTGCAATAAATAGTGTTGTAGTTAATAAAAGGCCAATTAAAGAAGCTTTACCGTCAATTATTATGGCTGTAGCTATGCTTATGACAATGGTACTTTGGCCTACATTAAATAGGATTTACAATAAAAAACAATATAAGAAAAGAGAAAAAGAAAGAGTAGAAAAATACACTGAATATATAGAAAATAAAAGAAAATTTATTAAAGATATAATGGCATCACAAACAACTGCATTAGTAGAGAGTTTTCCAGAAAGTGAAGAACTTAAAAAAACTATATTATTTAAGAAAACAAATCTTTGGGAAAGAGAAAGTGATCAAGATGATTTTCTTAGAGTTAGAGTAGGTAAGGGAACACTACCTGTTAATATGGATATAAGATATCCAGAAGAACATTTTTCACTTCAAGTAGATGACTTAAAAAGTGTTACTAATAAACTTGTAAATGATTCAAAAGATTTAGTAAATGTTCCAATAACTATTTCATTTGTAGAAAAATATATAAGTGCACTTGTAGGAGATAGTCCAGTAATTGAAAAAATATCTTATGGGATGATACTTCAATTAATTGCATATCATAGTTATGATGATCTTAAAATAGTATTTTTTACTAAAGAAGATAAAGCAAAGTTTTGGGAATTTGCAAAAGTATTACCACATTCTTGGAATGAAGATAAAACAGTTAGATTTTATGCTAAAAATATTGATGATATGAAACAAGTATCTTCATATTTAGAACCAATCTTTCAATCAAGAGCATTTAAGCAAAATGATAATGCATTTAAAGAAACAAATTATAAATCATATAAACCATATTATTTAATTATTACTGATGATTTTAAAAATGCTAGAGATATTGAAATAATTAAAAATATATTATCTCAAGATAAAAATTATGGTTTCTCATTATTTGTATTAAATGATAAATTAACTAATTTACCAAACGAATGTATGAATTTTATATGTATTGGTCATAATAATAGAGGTGTTATATTCGAAGATGAATTAGTAACTAATAAACAAAAGAAATTTATAGCAGATTATGATGAGAATCTTGATTTAACAGAATGTGCAGTTAAACTTGCAAATATACCTATAGATACAATTAAATATGAAGCAACATTCCCTAAATCAATAACATTCTTAGAAATGTATAATGTAGGTAAAGTAGAACAATTAAATTCATACAATAGATGGCAAGTAAATGTTCCTGTTAATAGTTTAGCAGCGCCTCTTGGTATAGATAAACAAGGAAACATATTTAAACTAGATTTACACGAAAAATTCCATGGTCCACATGGTCTTATAGCTGGTATGACAGGTAGTGGTAAGAGTGAACTTATTATTTCATATATACTTTCACTTGCAGTTAATTATCATCCACATGAAGTTTCATTTATAATAATTGACTATAAAGGTGGAGGAGTTGCAAGAGCATTTGAAAACAAAGAAACTGGAAGAAAACTTCCTCATATAGCAGGTACAATAACAAACCTTGATACATCAGAAATGAATAGAGCACTTGTGTCTATTGAAAGTGAACTTAGAAGAAGACAAAAAGTATTTAATCATGCGAGAGATATTTCTAATGAAAGTACAATAGATATATATAAATATCAAAAATTATATAGACAAGGTGTAGTAAAAGAACCTGTTTCACATCTATTTATTATATGTGACGAGTTCGCCGAATTAAAAGTATCTGAACCAGAATTTATGGATCAACTAATAAGTACTGCTCGTATTGGTCGTAGTTTAGGTGTACATTTAATACTTGCAACACAAAAACCATCTGGTGTTGTAAATGATCAAATTTGGAGTAATAGTAGATTTAGAATTTGTCTTAAAGTACAAGAAAAACAAGATAGTATGGATATGATAAAATCTCCTGAAGCTGCTATGATAAAAAATGTAGGTAGATTTTATTTACAAGTAGGTTATAATGAATTTTTTGCACAAGTATTGTCAGCTTGGTGTGGCGCACAATACATTCCAACAGATAAGCCAAAGAAAAAAGTAGATAACTCAATTAACTTTATTGATGATGTTGGATTTGCTGTAAAAAGTATTGATGATGATAAAAAAAATATCGCATCATCAAACGGAGAACAACTTTCTAACATAGTAGACTATCTAATAGATGTTGCAAAAGATGATAACATTAAAGTAAAACAATTATGGTTAGATAAAATACCAGAATTAATATATGTTGATGATTTAGCAAAAAAATATAATTATCAAGTACAAGAATGTATTATAAATCCAATAGTAGGAGAATACGATGATCCTGCTAATCAAAGACAAGAATTACTTACATTAAATCTAAGTACACTTGGAAATACAATTATATATGGCGCAACAGGAAGTGGTAAAAATACATTCATAAGTAGTATTTTATACTCATCAATAACAACCCATACTGCAGAAGAAGTTAATTTCTATATTATGGACTTTGGTTCAGAAATATTTAGAACATATAGAAAAGCTCCACAAGTAGGTGATGTTGTACTTGTTCATGAAGTAGAAAAAGTAAATAATTTAATAAAAATGTTATTTGAAAAAATACAAGAAAGAAAAATGATATTAGCAAACTTTAATGGAGATTTTAACTATTATAATAAAAAATCACCTAAAAAAATGCCTCTTATTGTAGTAATAATAAATAACTACGAATCATTTGCAGAAAACTATCAAATACATGAAGAAGATATGCTTAAATTAACAAGAGAAGGCGCAATGTATGGAATAGTATTTGTCGCATCAGTATCAGGTACAAGTACAATAAGATATAGATTAAGACAAAATTTCAAACAAGAATATGTATTACAACTTAATGATGAAACAGATTACAATTCTATATTAGGAAATGTAAGAAAAATGTATCCATCAAAAATATATGGAAGAGGTTTAGTTAAAATAGATGATGTATACGAATTTCAAACTACACATCCATTTGACCCAGAACAACTATCAGAGCATATTACAAAAACATGTGAACAATTAAAAGAAAATGCACAAGTATTCGCTCCACCAGTAGCAATTCTTCCAGAAATAGTTACAACAGATTATATAAATACAAAATTTAGTGGTATAGAAAGTGTTCCTATTGGAATAAATAAAGCTACATTAAATATATCAAATTGGGACTTTAAAAATAACATAGGCACTACTATTACAGCAATGGATTTAGAAAGCATGAATTTCTTTATAAAACCTTTTATTAATCAATTTAATGAAATAAAAAACACTACAGTTTTAGTTCTAGATGCACTAGATATACTAAAAAATGTACAAAACAATGGAAATATATATTATTATAAAAAAGACTTTAATAATATAATAAATTCATTAAATGATACACTTATAAAACAAAAAGAAGTATTAGCAAAAAACAATTACAATAGAGAAATATTTAATAACATAAAACCAGTTGTATGTATAGTAATTGGTCCAGAAAGCTTATTATTAAAGGTAAGTCAAGAAGTTAAAATAAAATATTCAAATGTAATAGATATGGACATTTTAACACAAACAATTAAATTTATTTTCATAGATTCTATTGATATATTTAAGAAAATAGAGTATGATAATTGGTATAAGGCAATAGTTAAAAATAACCAAGCTATTTGGATAGGAAATGGTATATCAGAACAATATACAATAAAAATATCTAAAATAACAAGAGAACTACAACAAGAATTAGAGCCTGGATTTGGTTATATTGTTAAAAGAGGAATACCTGTTCTTACAAAATTCCTAACAGAAGAAGATACAGGATATAGGAGTGATACATATGAATAATAAAGTATTAGTTAATGTAATTGTTCCACTTCTTGAAGAAAGTTACGAACTATATATACCTATTAACAAAAGAATATCAGAAGTTATAAAACTAATAGAAAAAGCCTTAATAGAAATAACAAACGGTTATTATCCGAATAAAGATAATTCGGTAATAATAGATGGAGAAACAGGTAATGTATTTGATATAAATATTACCGTAAAAGAATCAAAAATGATAAATGGTTCTAAAGTAATTTTATTATAGGAAAGGTGGTGAGGGTATGAACGGATTTCAAGCTAATCCAGAAGGATTAATGGAAAAAGGAAACAAAATTAAAACAGTTTATAATGAATATATGACTGAAAAAAATAATGTTGATAAGACTACAGATAGAATTGCAAATGCATGGCAAGGTGCTGATAGTGCTGGATATGTAACACAAATCCATAGCTATGATGCTGACTTTAAGAAACTAGGTGAAGTAATCGCTCAAATCGGAGATATTTTATATCGCCATGGTTCTAGACTTGCAAGTTCTAGAGATGCAATTAAACAAGCTGCATCAAGACTATAATAAATTAATAGGGAGGTAATAATAATGGCATTAGGAAGTATGAGCTATACTGAAGCAAGAACTTGTGCTAATGAATTAGGCACAGCTGCTACAAATATGGATAATTTAATTGCTCAACTAAGAAATGAAATGAATTCACTTGAAGATGTATTAAGAAGTAATGGTGCAAGCGAGTTATATGCTACATTCAAAACTCTAGATGCAAAATTAAATGGATTCCCAGAAAAGGTTAGAGCATTTAAAGGTTTCCTAGAAACTGCTGTTGCTCAATATGAAGCTGATGATCAAGCTTTATCAAGAGAAGTATAAAACAAGTTAAATCTTGTTTTTTCTTATAATAAAGGAGTCTATATGAATAAAACATTACCAATAGGTGCAATAATAAAATTAAATGGTGCAGAAGTACCACTTATGATAATAGGATATTCACCAAAAGGAATAGATAATAAACAAAGAGAATACATGGGAGTAATATATCCTACAGGAATAACTAGTATTAATGATATAAGAGCATTTAATAAAGAAGACATAAAAGAAACACTGTATAGTGGTTATGAAAATAGCCAAATATTTAAAAAATTTATAAACAAAATAAACATACAATAAGTTGTAAATAAAAAAATACAACTTTTTTTAATTTATTTACAAATTAATTTATACAACAGTATTATTAAAATCCCTTATAATATAAGGAAAACTTAAAAAAAATAAGATAAAATAATTTGTAAATAAAATTTTTTTTTAAAAAAAATGTAAAAATTTAAAAAAA
>CAZKUP010000049.1:0-8376 GCA_964555985.1 uncultured Clostridium sp.
TTTTTCTTATTATTGTTTGCATTAATAATTTAATTATTATATAATTAAAAGGGTGAATGATATGAGAAAAGTAGTATTAATAGATGGAAATAATTTAATGTATAGAAGTTATTATGCAACTGCATATTCAGGAAGTCTTATGAGAAATTCAAAAGGTTTTCCTACAAATGCTTTGTATGGACTATCTAATATGATTAATAAAATATTACATGAGGAGAGGCCAGAATATATTTTAGTAGCGTTTGATAAGGGTAAAACATTTAGACATGATAATTATCATGAATATAAAGCTGGAAGAATAGAAACCCCTACTGAATTAAAACAACAATTTTCTGTTGCAAAAGAGATGCTTGATGCACTTGGTATTAAATGGTTTGAAATAGATGGGTATGAAGCTGATGATATAATTGGTACGATTTCTAAAATGATTGAAGAAGATACTTTATATGAAGGATTAATTATAAGTAGTGATAGGGATTTATTACAACTTATAAGTGAAAAGGTTAAGGTAAAATTATTAAAGAATAAAGATTATATTATGATGGATAAGAATACTTTTATTGAAACATATGGTATTGAACCTATTAAAATCATAGATTTAAAAGGATTACAGGGAGATAGTTCTGATAATATTCCCGGTATAAAAGGAATTGGAGAAAAGACTGCTTTAAAGTTATTACAAGATTATGGTAGTATTGAAAATATGTATGTTAATTTAGATAGTATCAAAGGAAAACTTAAAGAAAAGTTAATAGAAGGAAAAAATGATGCATTTATGTCAAAACAACTTGCAACAATATATAGAAGTGTACCAACTGGTCTTACTTTTGATAGTATTAAATATAAAGGACCAAATAATAAAATTAAAGAAATATATCAAGAATTAGAATTTCATTCTTTAGCAAAGAATTTGAATATAACTTCTTTAGAAGAAGATAATTCTTCTGACACTTTAATATTTAATAGTATTGATGAATTAAATATCAAGAATGATGTAGCAATTTATATTGAAGTTGACAATATTAATTATCATAAAGGAAATATTATAGGTGCGGCAATACATAATGAAGATATAAGTGGTTTTATTCCGTTTGATTTATTAAAAGAAAATCCTATATTTTTAACCAATGTTAATAAATATACATATGATTTAAAGAAAAATATAGTGTGTCTTACTAAAAATAATATTAAATATGAAAAAAATGATTATGACGCTATGATAGTAGGATATCTTAATAATATGAATGTTAAGGATGATATATCTTATATTGCAAATACTTATGGATATAATGTGTTATATCAAGATGATTTGTATAAGAAAAATAAATATGATATAAATGTTGTTGCAAAAGAGGCAGTAAAAAAGGCAAAGTTTATATATGAAACTATTGATGAATTTAAAGCTAAATTAGATGAAGATAATATTAATCTTTATAATAATATTGAACTTCCTTTAGTGCCTGTACTTGCTAAAATGGAATTATGTGGTATGAGGGTAGATAAGTCTATATTAGAGAGTATGAAAGAAGAGATTGCTATTAAGTTAGATTTATTGAAAAAAGATATATTTAATATGGCAGGAATAGAATTTAATTTAAATTCTCCAAAGCAATTAGGAGATATACTTTATGATAAAATTGGAGTACCTGCACATAAAAAGAGATCTACTGATAAAGAATATTTATCTAAATATAAAAATGATTTTCCTATAATTGATAAAATTCTCGAATATAAAATGCTATCTAAAATTTATAGTACTTATATTATAGGACTTGAGGAATTTATTGATAAAGATGAGAAAATTCATACAATATTTAATCAAACATTAACACGTACTGGAAGACTTTCTTCATCATATCCTAATTTACAAAATATACCTACAAGATATGAATATGCTAAGTTAATAAGAAAGGCATTTATTCCAACTAATGATTATATTATGTCTTTTGACTATTCTCAAATTGAACTTAGAATTTTAGCGCACACTTCTGGTGTTCCTAAATTAATTGAATCATTTAATAGTGGAATAGATATTCATACTAAAACTGCTATGGAGGTATTTAATGTAAGTGAAGCTGGTGTTAATTCTGAGATGAGAAGACAAGCAAAAGCTGTTAATTTTGGTATACTTTATGGAATGAGTGGATTTAGTTTAGCAGAGAGTTTGGATATGAGAATAGTTGAAGCTCAAGACTTTATTGATAAATATTATTCCTCTTTTCCTGGAATTAAGGAATATTTAGATAATGTTATTGTAAAAGCTAAGGAAGTAGGATATGTAAAAACTATTATGAATAGAAAAAGAACAATAGAAGAATTATCTAATACAAATTATTTAATAAGACAATCAGGAGAGAGAATTGCTCTTAATACTCCTATTCAAGGGTCAAGTGCTGATATAATAAAAAAGGCAATGATTGAAGTAGATGATGCTTTAGTAAAAGGAAATTTTAAAAGTAAGTTAATTTTACAAATACATGATGAATTATTGTTTGATGTAAAAAAAGAAGAAAAAGAGAGATTAAAAACACTTGTAAAAGATATAATGGAAAATACTTATAAATTAAAAGTACCATTAGTAGTAGAAGAAGAAAGTGGAGTAAACTGGTATGATGCAAAATAAATATAAGAGGTGTAATATGAATAAGGGGTTTACTTTAGTAGAATTACTAGCAATAATAGTAATATTAGGTTTTGTTTTAGCTATGGCTGTTCCTACAATTAATAATTTAATAGATGAGTCTTTAATTAATTCTTTTTTAGCAGAAGCACAAACAATTTATAGAAGCTCTCTTATATTTTCTGTAGATGATATTACTGATGATGGAGTAATTTATTCATCAAGTGGTAAAAAATTAGATTTAAGTAAAAAAGAATATACTTATTGTGTAAAAATTAATTCAAATGGTGATGTTACTAATATAACAGTAAGTAATGGTACTTATATTATTGAAGGTGATAGTGATTTTTTGTCACTTGATAGTAGTGATGTAAAAAAAGGTAATATGAATAATTTTGTTTGTGAATAAAAATATTTCTTTTGTATCAATATTGATATGAAAGGAATTTTTTTATGGCAAAAGGAAAAGTAGATATTACAGGAATTAATACTAGTGAATTAAAAGTACTTAATATTGATGAAATGAATGAGTTATTTAAAAAAATGAAAGAAGGGGATAAAACTGCAAAAGATAAACTTGTAAATGGGAATCTGTTACTTGTTTTAAGTATTTTAAAAAAGTATAATAATAGAACTGATAATATGGATGATTTATTTCAAATAGGATGTATAGGTTTAATAAAAGCAATTGATAATTTTGATTTATCTTTTAATGTTAAATTTTCAACATACGCTGTACCTATGATATTAGGTGAAGTAAAAAGATATTTAAGAGATAATAACTCTGTTAGAATTGCAAGAAGTATTAAAGATATTGCATATAAATCTACTAAGTTAAAAGATGAATTAACGACTAAAAATGGTGTACCACCATCTAATGAAATGATTGCAAAAATACTTGGAGTAAGTGAATTTGATGTAGTTATGGCACTAGATTCATTAAAAGATGTTGTAAGTATGAATGAACCAATTTATAGTGATGGAGGAGATACTATATATCTTCATGATCAATTAGAAGATAAAAAAGAAAATATTAATAGTTGGGATATTAATATTTATTTATATGATGCAATAAACAAATTAAAAGAAAAAGAAAAGAAAATATTACTTGATAGATATTTAATAGGTAAAACACAAGTAGAAATAAGTGAGGAAATAGGTATTAGTCAAGCACAAGTATCTAGACTTGAAAAAGATGCAATAAAGAATGTAAAAAGACTTATTAAATAATAAATATAGGCATATATTATAATGGTGATTGTATGAAATTATCTGATTTACAGAAGAAAGATATAATTGACATTTCATCAGGTATTAAAGTTGGAAATATTATTGATGTTTTAATTGATGATAGTGGGGTAATTACTTCTTTAGTAGTAGATAAGTATAGTTTTAATTTTTTTAGTAATAGAGGGGAATTTATTGTAAATTTTAAAGATATTATTAAAATTGGTGAAGATGTTGTGCTTGTTAAAATAGAAAATAATTAAATTTGTACACATTTTATGTGTATTGTCATAAATTAGAGTGAGGAGGAATTTATGGCGATATATAAAGAAATAGTTACAAAGGCAATTATTGGGAAGGGTAAAAAAGATTTTAAAGATTCATATTCAGTATCACTTGATACTAAAGCAAGTACTGTACTTGGATGTTGGGTAATTAATCATAATTTTAAAGGCTATCCAAGTGATGGAAAGATTGTTATTGACGGAAGTTTTGATGTGAATATATGGTATTCATATGATAATGATACTAAAACAAATGTTGTTAATAAAAAAATAAATTACAATGATATAACAGTAGTTAAAACAAAAGAAATTACTGATGAAACAGAAGTTATAGTAAGAAGTTTAAAACAACCTACTGTATCTAAGGTTGATGCAAAAGATAATACAATAGAATTTGTAATTGAAAAAGAATTAGGAATTGAAATAATTGGAGAAGAAAAAGCAAAAATACTTGTTGAAGAAGATGAAGAACCATGGGAAGTAATAGGTGATGTAGATGAACAAATTGATAAAGAAGTAAATGAAGATTATATTAAATAAAAAAACTTTAATACATATATGTATTAAAGTTTTTTAATATATATTCTTCTAAACTAATATTATTATTATATATGTAAGTTGCATTATTAACACCAACATATCTTATATGCCATGGTTCTTCTTTATATCCAGTTATATTACTAAACTCAAATTTATATCTAATAATAAACCCATATTTATAGCAATTATCTTTTACCCATTCATATTCTTTTGTCGTACCAAATTCAGTATAAGATTTAATAACATTATAAATATCAAATGCAAGACCTGTTTGATGTTCTGAAAAACCTGCTCTTGCAGAATAAGTATCTACAACGCTTTTATCTTCTTCTAAAAGATATTTATTATATAAATTATCTTGATATTCATAACTTCTATAAGCAGAAATAACTTTAATATTAAGTCCCTCTTCCTTAGCAGCATTACTCATCATAATAAAATATTTTGTTGCAGTTTTATCTGCTAAAATATATTTGAGAGAAGTATATTCATAATCTATTTGTACTAAATCTTTAGGTACATAATCTTTATCTAAATAATAATTTTTATTAACAAGTACTAAATCAGTATATTTGTTAATAGATTCAAATACATCTTTATAAAATTTTGATTTTTTATTCATATATATTCTCCAATCTATTATAAGTAATAATAAAATAATAAAAATAAACATAATTTTTTTCATAAAATATTTTCAATATATTATATTTTTAATATTAATATGATATACTTAGTAAGAGGTAAAAATATGAATACAGAATATGGTTATTACGAAGGAAAACATTTAAACTTATTTATACTAAAAAATATTATTAAAGATATAATAAGACCAATTACTAATAAATATGTATTATTTAAATTAAAAAGTATATGGAATGTAAAAAAATATATTAATAAATATAACTTAAATAGTGGAATATATACATCATTTTATATAGATTATTTTAAGAAGAGAAATTCATATATAGGAATTAATACAAAAATAGAAAATGAACCATATTTTCCACATGGAATATCAAATATATTTATATCTAATAATGCAATAATAGGAAAAAATGCAGTAATATTCCAAGATGTGACAATTGGTTCAAATACAATAAAAGGTTCAAAAAATGGAAGTCCAATTATTGGGGATAATGTATATATAGGTGCGGGTGCGAAAATAATAGGAAAAGTTAAAATAGGAAATAATGTTAGAATTGGCGCGAATGCAATAGTTATTGAAGATGTTCCTGATAATTCAGTAGTTGTACTTAATAAACCAAGAATTATAATAAAAAATGAGAAATTAGATAATAGGTTTATAAAAAAGATTAATAATGAAGAATTTTATTATGAAGATGGTAAATTTATGAAAATAAAGTAATATAAACAAATACTATTCATAAATATTAATGAGGTGTTTATGAAAAAAATAGTATTTGTTTTTTTGTTAGTTTTATCTTTTAATGTAGTAAATGTATTTGCAAGTGAAGATATTGTTCCAAATGCTAAAAGTGCAATAATAATAGAAGAGCAAACAGGAAAAATATTATATGAAAAGAATATTGATGAAAAATATGCTCCCGCGTCTATGACAAAAATGATGAGTTTATTATTAATTATGGAAAATATAGATAATAGAAATTTAAGAATGGATGAAATGATTAAAGTAAGTAAATATGCATCTAGTATGGGAGGAAGTCAAATATTTTTAGAAGAAAATGAAGAAATGAGTGTAGAAGATTTATTAAAAGGAATTACAATTGGTTCTGCAAATGATGCAACAGTAGCTCTAGCAGAAAGAATTGCAGGTACAGAGTCTGAATTTGTAAAGCTTATGAATAATAAAGCTAAAGAATTAGGACTTAAAAATACTAATTTTAAAAATACTACTGGACTTGATGAGTTAAATCATTATTCAACTGCACATGATATGGCTATTATTGCAAAAGAACTTGTTAAACATAATAAAATATTAGAGTTTTCATCAATATATGAAACATATTTAAGAACTGATACTGAAAATAAGTTTTGGTTAGTTAATACAAATAAGCCCGTATATAAATAATGCTATAGTAGGAAATTACTATAGTGTTTTTCGTTTATAAATAAGGCTTTTATCAAAACTAACATACAAAATAAATTTGTTTGTAAGTGAATATTACTATAGTATTTTGGAATATTTATATAGCATAATCGTATAATTAGATGAATGAGTTAGAAAAAAGGAGGTTGATATATGACTTGTTTGTCTAAAAACATTAGTTTAGAGATTATGAAATTTTTCTTAAATACTAGTGTTCCAAGAATTTTAAACGAAAGGAAAGGTATTACTTCTAATTAGGAAGGAGTAGTGCATAACTTATGCAGACAGCAATTTATTGCAGAGTATCTACTGAAGAACAAGCTACTGAGGGATTTAGTATTCATGCTCAAAAAGATAAGTTAACTAAATATGCTGAAAGTAATGATTGGGATATAGTAGATTATTATGTTGATGATGGTATAAGTGGTAAAAATTTAACTGAAAGACCAGAAGTGTCAAGATTAATTGAAGATGTTAAGAAAGGTAGAATTAAGAATGTTTTAATTTATAAATTAGATAGACTTACTAGAAGTGTTAAAGACCTAATTTATTTAATAGAATTATTTGATAAGAATAATTGTACTTTTAATTCTCAAACAGAAAAAATAGATACTTCTAATGCTGTTGGAAGAATGTTTGTTAAAATTATTGGAATATTTGCCGAATTCGAAAGAGAAAATTTAGCCGAAAGAGTAACATTTGGATATGAGCAAAAAACTAAAGAAGGAAATTACACTAATTGTAATGGAGTATTTGGTTATGATTATATAGTTGGTAAAGGTATTTTAAAAGTAAATAAAAGTGAGGCAGTATATGTAAAGAAAATATATAATTGGTATTTAGAAGGCGACTCTATGCTAAAAATTGCTAAAAAATTAAAGGACTTAAATGTTCCGACTAAAAGAGGAGGGCATTGGAATCAGTCAACTATATATTCAATACTTACTAATCCTCTTTATATAGGAAATGTAAGATATGGAGTTGGAAGAAAAAATAGTTTTGAAGTTAGCGGTAAAAATATAGTACCAATACTCTCCCCAGAACTGTTTAATAATGTTAGTAATTTAATGAAGAAAAGAAAGAAATTTCATAATAAAAAATATTCTTCTGACGATACTTATTACTTTAGAGTATTAAGATGTAGTTTATGTGGTAGTAAATATCATGCAAGACAGCAATTGCAAAGTGGTAAAAAATATATAACCTATCAGTGCAATGGACATAACAATAATAGTTGTAATGCACCCGGATTTTCTCATATAAAAATAGAAAATGCTTTTATAAATTATTTAGATAATATTAAAGATTTAGAATTTGATAAAAGTATTTTAAAGAAAGAAAAAATTAATATAAATAATAATACTTTAGAACTACAAGAACAAATAGATAAATTAAATAATAAGAAAAAAGAAACTTTAAAATTATTTACTATAGATGAAATAGATTATGAAACATTTAACGAAATAAAGAATGTTATAGATGAAAAATTAAAAGTTTTGAATAATGAATTAAATAATTTTAATAAAGAAAATAATCAAGAAGAATTAACAAATGTAGAAGTTATAAAAGAGATTGTTGTTAATTTAAAAAATAATTTTCTTCATCTTGATAATCATGAAAAGAAAATGTTTTTAGAA
>CAZKUP010000050.1:0-8334 GCA_964555985.1 uncultured Clostridium sp.
CCTATAAAGTAGGTCTCTCTTTTTTTAAGAGTCCACTTTATAGGTTACATTTTATCTTATAATTTACTCATTTTTCTAAATTCTAATCTTAGCTTGTCTGCTACTGTAACGATAAATTCTGAATTAGTAGGTTTTGCTTTATCTATATCAACACTATGACCAAATATTTCTTCCATTAAGTCCCAATCCCCTCTATTCCAACTTACTTCTATAGCGTGTCTTATAGCTCTTTCTACTCTTGATACAGTTGTATCAAATTTATCTGCTATTTTTGGATATAATTCTTTAGTAATTCCACCTATCATATCTGGTTCATTATATAAAAGTATTATTCCTTCTCTTATGTATTGGTATCCTTTTATATGTGATGGCACTCCTAACTCATGTAGTATTTTTGTAACTGATATTTGTAAGTTGTTATGATATAGATTTATATTTTTAGACTCTTTATCTTCTATTTTAGCACATTCTAGTATTCTTTCTTCTAAATCTGATAATTCATATGGTTTTAGCATAAAATATTCTACTCCATATTCTGATATTTTTCTTATCATTGCATCACTATTATATGATGTTGATACAATTACTGGTTTATTTATACCTCTTTTTTTCATTTCATCTAATACATATATACCATCTTTATTAGGCATAATTAAATCTAATATTATCGCGTCATACTCTTTTGATTTGTTTATTATTAAATCAAGTCCTTCCATACCAGAATATGCTTTTAATGATACTTTAATAAGTTTGTGACTACTAAAAAACTCCTCAATCATATCTACTAATTTTACATTATCGTCTATTACTAATAATTTTATATTCATCTTTTCCTCCTTGTCTAATATAAATATAATTTATATTTATGACATATTTTGTCGTTTTTTCTTAAATAAAAAATGTAGCACATAAAACAGTACTACATTTAAAAGATATTTATTTTAGGCCGCATCTTTGTATTCGGTAAAATCGGATACACTACTTGGAACCAGCGAATCTATTTGCTTTATGTAAGCCTTTCCCCTTTGTGAACTTTGTTCATTATTCTTTTTCTTTAAAATAGATTCTACAATATTTCTTTCTTCATCAGTCATAAGCTTATATGATGAGAATAATTCTATTTCACTTCTTGTAATTGTTTGCCCAGTTAACAATTCATCTTTTACATCTTTTTGTTGACTTAAATCAATTCCCATCTTTTCACAAGCTTTTTTCTTAATGTCACCTCTTAACATCTTAAGAAATAATATCTTGGTTGAATTCATTTTTTATCACAGCCCTTCTACCTTTTACAATTATAATATAACACATATATTTGTAAAGTAAAATAGTTTTTTAAGCATTTTACTGTCTATTTACACTTTATTTTACTATGTTATACATTTCTATTAAATTATATGGATTTATACCTGAATTTCCTATTAAAACTCCATCCACATTATTTGTATTTAATATTTCTTTTATATTATTTTTATCAACACTACCTCCATATAATACATATACGTTTTTAGTATGTTCACTTGCTATATTTTTAATTCTTTCATGCATTAATTCAATATCTTTATATTCTGGATATGAAAGTGTTCCAATTGACCAAAAAGGTTCATACACTATTATTAATTTATCTAATGTTATACCTTTTAGAATAGTTTTTAACTCTTCAATAACTTTTTTTATTGCAATATTGTTATCTTTTTCTTTTTTATCTTCTCCAATACAAAGTATAGGTATTATTTCATTATTTATACATGATAATAGTTTTAATCTAATATCTTTTACATTTTCATTAAATAATTTTCTTCTTTCATAATGCCCTATAAGAGAATATTTTACATTAATACTATGTAATTGTTTAAAAGATACTTCTCCAGTAAATGCTCCATAATCTAAATAATATCCATTTTGTGCACATAATTCATATTTATTTGACTTCATTGTTTCTAAATAAATATTAGATGGTGCGATTATTAAATTATTTATATTATTTTCATCAATTATTTTCTTATAGTTAACAGCGTCTTTATATGTTAAATTCATTTTTAAGTTTACAATAAATAATTTACTCATACTTCCTCTTAATTATTTTGTCAACAAAACTTATTTTTTGTGAAGATATTGCTTTATTATATACATTAAGTATTTTTTCTCCATAATATTTTATTGAAAATTGTACACTTGAATTTAATGCTTGTTTTGACATAATTTTATATTTATTTTTATCATTATATAAATTTATTACTTTATCAATATATTCTTTTTTATTTTTAAAAAACAAGCCATTAAATCCATCAATTATAGCAAGTTTAAAACTATCATCATCAATACATATTACAGGAAGAGATGCACTTAATCCTTCTATTACAGTAAGTCCTTGTGTTTCTGTTTTAGAAGCAGTTACAAAAACATTACCTATTTGATAATATAATCCTACTTTATCCCATGGAACCATTCCAGTAAAAATTATATTATCACTTTTATACTTGTCTTTAAAAGCGTTTAAATCTGGTCCATCACCTACTACAAGTATTTTTATATTTTTATATTTTTTATTTATTTGCTTCTGTGAATCTAAAAGAAATTTAATATTTTTTTGTTTATCAGATATTCTACTTACAAGAAGAAGTACAAAATCATCTCTATTTATATTAAGTTCTTTTTTTAATTCTATTATTTCTTTTTTATCATACTTGTTTTTATTAAATTTATCAGTATCTATTCCTGTTGGAATTATATTTATATCTCTTTCTACTCCATATTTTATTTTGAATAAATCATATGTTTTTTTAGTAGGTACAATTAATTCTGATACAGTTTTATCACAAAAGAAAACTGTAAAATATTCAAGTATTTTCTTTGCTTGCTTATCAAAATGTCCTTTTGTAACTAAATACATATAATCTTCATACATTGTATGATATGTATGCACAACAGGTATATTAAATTGTTTTGCAAGAAGTTTTCCATATACTCCTATTGTGCCTTCTGTATGTGTATGAATTATATCTAATTTCCATTTTTTTATTCTATTTGCCTCTTTTAAATGATATACACTGCTAAATTTAAAATTATCATATATATGTGTATCTAATCCAGGAACTTTAAGTACTCTTTCCACCTCATCATATTCATACTTTAATTTATCTTGATTAATAGTTACAACATATACTTTATGGCCAAGTGACTCTAATGATTTTTTAAGCATTAAAATACTTGTAACAACTCCACTAACATATGGAGTATATACTTCTGTAAATATGCCTATACGCATACAATCACCTCTTATTTTTCACTTATTACCTGAAGTCCTGGTAAAGTCTTACCTTCAAGCATTGCAAGAGAGGCTCCACCACCAGTTGAAATATGTGCATTTTTATTAACAAAATTGTATTTATTAATTGCTGCAATAGTATCTCCACCACCAATTAATATTTTTGCTCTTGAATTTGACAGCATCTCTACTATTTTTCTTGTGCCTAAAGAAAATTTTGCAATTTCAAACATACCAACAGGTCCATTCCATACGATTGTTTCTGAATTCATAAGTATTGTTCTAAATTTATTTAATGTTTCAACACCAATATCTATTCCAATATCATTTTGACCAATAGAGTCTTTTGATACAAGTTTTGTACTAGCAGCTTCTGTTAATGAGCTTGCAACTAAAATATCTGTTGGAAGAATAATTTTATCTGGATAAAGAGTAAGCATTTTTTTACAAAAATCTAAAGAATTATCATCAACAATAGAGCTACCAATATTTATACCCATTGCTTTATAAAATGTAAAATGCATACCACCTGCAATAAGAACATAATCTGCTTTTTGTAAAGCATTTTCAATTACACCTATTTTATCACTTACTTTTGCACCACCTAAAAGCACAGTAAAAGGTTTATTTGGATTATTAATTACTGCATTTATTTTATCAACTTCTTCTTTAACAAGAAATCCTAAAGCACTTGGAATAAAACTTGCAATACCTACATTTGATGCATGAGCTCTATGTAAAGTACCAAAAGCATCATTTACAAATAGATCACCTAAAGATGCCCAATATTTTGCAAGTTCTAAGTCATTATTGCTTTCTTTTTTTCCATCTAAATCTTCAAATCTAGTATTTTCAAGCATGATTATATCCCCAGGATTCATCATATTAACTGCATTTTCAACTTCTATCCCTCTAGTATATGGAATAAATTTTACATCTCTTCTTAATAATTCACTCATTCTTTTAGACACAGGTAAAAGAGTATTATTAACTTTATCACTTTCTTCTTTAATCCTTCCTAAATGAGATAAAACAATTACCTTCGCACCACCATATATTAAAAACTCTAATGTTTCTAAACTTTTCTTAATTCTAGTATCATCAGTAATTACACCATCTTTAATAGGAACATTTAAATCACATCTTACTATTACCTTTAAATTTTTAAATTTATAATCAGTTAAATTCTTTTTCATTTACATTCACTCCCCATATATGTATAAGTATATACATCATTATTTTTAGTAATTTTAACCTTATTATCACTACTTATTTTCTCATTAGTATATGGATTTTCAATATCTACTTTTAATAATCCAGCTTTTTGTAATTCTAATAAAGTTATTTCAAAATAATTATCATTTGAAATAGCAGTATCTACTTTATAAGTATTCAAATAAGTATAACTTTTAGCAGACTCTTCAATAGTAGAGATAATGCTGTTGCATGATTTCTTTTTACTATTAGATATCATTGTATTAACTTTAGGTACTGCTATAACAAGTATTATTGATAAAAGGAGTACACACACTGTTATTTCTATCAATGTAAAACCATTTTTTTTCATACATTTCACCTATTTTCATATTATCATACATTATTTGATATGACAATAAACAAGTGTAAAGAATGTGTAAACAAATAGTGACAAATATTTTTCTTTTTAAAAAAACGAATTAACTTATTTTGTTAATTCGTTCATTTTTTTTATTACATTTATTTTATTAATTTATTTTCTTTACAATAAGGTACTACTTCATTTTTTAGTGTATTTGATAACATTTCTTGCCCCATATTTTGTTCATACCATATAAAATATTCTATTTCTTCTGATGTTTCAAGTGTTCCTTCTAATATTCCATCATATATAAATAAATTATAGTGTATTTGTGACAAGTTGTCGCTGGATGCTATTTCATTAAATTCCATTAGAAATCTAAATTTATTTTTATCTAATATTACATTTTTTCCTAATTCTTCTCGAGCTTCTCTTACTGCGCCTTCTAATATTGTTTCATTTTTTTCTAATTTACCTGCTGGAAGCTGATATGTTGGCCTTCTTGAGGGTTTTACTAATAATAATTTATTATCTTTTATGAATATTGTTCCTACTACTTCCATTTTTTCCTCCTAAGTATTTTTTCTGCTTGTTCTACATTTTCTTTTGTAAGACCTGTTTTGTATGTTGTTATTACTAAATATTCATTTAAGTCATTCATATCTTTTATGTCATCTATTATTACAAAGTTTTCTACATTATTACTTTTTATATATTCTTTTATTTCATATTCTCTTTTTTGATTCAATATTGGTATATAACCAATTACTTCTTGTTTTAAATTATATTTATCTAATATACTATTTAATAATTTTATTTTTTCTTGATATTTTCTCCATGTTGATGTTATTACTATTTTAGAATTTGTTTCTTCTACTAGTATTTTTAGATTTTCAAAACAGTTTTCATCAAATGGGAAATTCATACCTGAATGTGATTTATGTGTTTTATTATATAATTCAATTAATTTATTTTGTGAGTTAAGAACTCCATCAACATCTAAAAATATAATATTCATATTTACCTTTTATTAATTGCATTATAAAATGTAGATATTAATGCTTGAGAAATAAGTATACCACCTATTATATCTGTTAACCAGTGATATCCTGATAATAGTCTTCCTAATACTGTAAATATAATTAAAATTGTTAGTAATATATTTATATATTTAATAGTATTATTATTAAATAGTTTTTTGTTAATTATTATTGCACTTTGACATATACATATGCTTAAAAGTGTATGTGATGATGGATATGATGCTTCTATTTGTCCATTTATTAATATTGGTCTATAATTTATTATTACTTTTTCAAAGAATATATATATAAATATAACTGAAATATATAAACCTGCTAAAATAAATATTTCTCTATCTACTTTAAGTATATTTTTTCTTTTTATAAATTGTATTAAACCAATTAATGCATATATTTCTGCAATAAGTATAGATATAATACCTAATATTTCAGTAATAGTATACCATGTATTATTTACCCCAATAAATTCAAATACTTTTTTATTTATTGTCTGAAATCCAATATTTGTTTCATTTATACCAACTGGTTTTACATCTATTGTTTTTACTAATATTGTAAATATTATTGCTGATAATATTAATATAATGTTTGTTACTTTATTTTTTTTCATACTTTCTCCTACTTTAGTTCTATTAATTTTTTTTCATAATCTTTTACATAATATTTGCTACCCTTCATAATAATTGTGTAGCCTTCTTCTTCAAGTAACTTTTTTTGTAATTCTATTTCTTCTGGATATTTATTATTTAATTCTCCATTTGTTTTTAAGGTTCTCCAATATGGTGTTATATTTTCTTTTCTTTGATAACTTGCCCATGCAACTATATTTATAAATATACCTGCTGTCATTGGATCTGTAAAATCTGCATTATTTTTCTTTGCCAAATATGTTCTTATTTGACTTGTTGTAATAAGGTGTCCTTGGGGTATTTTTTTCATTATTTCATCATAATAAATTGGAGGTGCGATAAGCATTTTTTTACCATATTTTTTTATTGTTTTTTCATCTTTTATAATTAGTATTTTAGGCATATCTTTGCTACTATTCATCATTAAATTAAAATCTTTATTTTTTGACATATTTTATATTTTATAGATATAATTATCTTTCCTTGGTTTTATTTTAGCATCCATATCAGAATACCCTATAATACAATTAGCAATACCCTCATAATTTCCTTCTATACCTAAATCTTTTAATATTTGTTTTCCTTCTTCAGTTTCAAATGTTTCTTTTGCTCTATGTATCCAACAACTACCTAATCCTAGAGAATGAGCAGTAAGTATCATGTTAGCCATTACTAAACTACCATCATATATGTATGTTTTTTCATCTTTATTAGCAAGCACGATTAATAATACTGGGGCATTATAAAATGGATCGAATCCTTCTGGCATTCCTGCTATTTGTGCATTTATTTTAGCAATTTTATCTCTTATAGTTTTATTTGTTACTTCTATTATTATAGAAGATTGTTTATTCATACCAGATGGGGCATATGTACCTGATTCAGCAATCAAATCAATTAATTCCTGTGGTACATTTTTATCTTTATATTTTTTTATACTTCTTCTTGTTTTAATATTTTCAATTACTTCATTCATATGTTTCTCCTTTTTTTCTTTATAAATACATTGTACCACATATTATTAAACATTTTAAATTTTATTTTTTATATTTTTAATGTTATATAAATTTTGTACTCATCAATTGCTTGCGAACAAATGTTTGTTATGATTTTGACATGAATATTTAATAGTTGTAAGGAGAAATCTCTTGAAAGAAGGGATGTGAGAATATGATTAAGAACGATTTTTTAATTCTATCTTTAGTAATAACTATTAACTAAAACAAGTATAACTTTTATATAAAATAAAAGCAAGTTAGACGCATCCAACTTGCTCAGGTGTAGTCTGAAGACATTCGCCGCCATTCAGATTTATAATTTACCATAATTAGTAAAATTATGCAATATATTCACTATTTTTTTATATAATTTCGTAAAGCATTTAACTTATTATCTGTGTAAATGACTTGATTATAAATATTAATTTAGTTAAATATTAAATTTGATTATAATATATGGACTTACATAAGCAATATTGCTTCCTTAAATATTAATAATACTTCCTTGTTTATTAGAATACTTACAGCAAGCAAATCTACATATCATATCAATTCTTTTTAAAACTTCCTTTTCAACTTCTAATATTTTTACTTCCTTCATTAAAAACTCCTCACTTTCCTCATAATAACAAAAAAACTAGACGGTACTTCTAGTTAATATTTATTACTACTCGAAAAGTTCAAGTAAAATTCAAACTGGTGCGGGTAAAGGGACTTGAACCCCCATGGATCACTCCGCTAGATCCTAAGTCTAGTGCGTCTACCAATTCCGCCATACCCGCAAAAGTGGTGGACCCTGTAGGACTCGAACCTACGACCGCCCGGTTATGAGCCGGAT
>CAZKUP010000051.1:0-8121 GCA_964555985.1 uncultured Clostridium sp.
CGATTGTTTCATATTGCAATTTTAGGTCACTATGTCTTGACAAAAGTTAAAATTTATACAAATAAAATTTACTATAAATAATTTTTTTTGTATAATAATTGTATTGGGTGGTAATATGGGTAATATAATTGAAATAAATAACTTAACATTTAGATATAAAGATAGATTCATATTTGATAAATTTTCACTTAATATTGAAAAAGGAAGTTTTGTAAGCATTACAGGTAGTAATGGAAGTGGCAAATCAACATTAATAAAAATACTTACAGGACTTTATAAAACAGATTGTGATATTAAAATATGTGGATATGAAGTAAATGAAAAAAATATATTTGATATAAGAAAAAATATAGGTGTTATATTTGATAATCCTGATAATTTATTTTTATGTGAAACTGTAGAAGATGATCTTGTTTTTTCGCTTGAAAATTTATGCTATTCAGTTGATGAAATGAAAAAGAATGTAAAAGAATTATCTAAAGAATTAAAAATAGATAGTTTATTAAAAAAATCACCAATAGAACTATCTGGTGGAGAAAAAGCAAAAGTTGCACTTGCAATCGCACTTATTCATAAACCCAAAATACTATTAATTGATGAATCTATTTCAATGATAGATGAAGTTGATAAAGAAGAAATATTTAAAATACTTTCTAAATTAAACAAAGAAGGAATGACTATAATTAATATAGTTCATGATTTAAGAGAATCATATTATTCTGATAGATTAATTGTAATTAATGATGGAAAAATAATGCTTGATGGCTCCCCATTAAAAGTGATGGAATATGATAAAATATTAAATAGATTAGGGATATGTTTACCATTTGAAATAGAATTATCAATCAAATTAAAATTATATGGAATAATAGATAATTTAATACCTGATGTAGAGAAGTTGGTGGATACTATATGGCGATAATTTTTAATAAAGTATCATTTAGATATAATAAAAATGCTAAAAAAAAGACAATAAATAATATTAGTTTTGAATTATTTGATAAAAATATATGTGGAATAATTGGTAAAAGTGGATGTGGAAAAACAACTCTTTTAGAACTAATAGATGGATTAATTACACAAGATGAGGGCACTATTTTAATAAATGATATAGATATTTCTAAAGATAAAAGTATAAGAAGTGATATTGGATTTGTATTTCAATTTCCAGAACAACAATTTTTTGAAAAAACTGTAAAAAAAGAAATAGAATTTAGTGCTAAAAATTATAATATAAAAAAAGATAAAATAAAAGATGTATTAAAATTAGTTGGACTTAAGAATGATATATTAAATAAAAAAATATCTGATTTAAGTTGTGGTGAAAAAAGAATGGTTGCAATTGCTTCAGTTTTAGTATACAATCCAAGCATTATATTATTAGATGAACCCACTATTGGACTTGATTATAATAATAAAAAAAGAGTTATATCTTTAATAAAAAATTTAAAAAATAGATTTGGTAAAACAATTATAATTGTAAGTCATGATGTTGATATGCTGTATGAAATATCTGATAAATTAATGATAATTGATAGTGGTAAATTAATAAGTTTTTGTGATACACTAGAAACATATAAAGATATAGATTTAATAAACAAACATAATATAAGTATACCTAGAGTTGTAAAATTTGAATATATTGCAAAAAATAAAAAGAATATCAAACTTATGAAATCTCAAACTACAAATGACTTAATTAAAGAGGTATATAGAAATGTATAATTTTAAATTAAATAAGTATTACAATACTAGTTCTTTTATTCATAATTTAAATCCTATTATTAAAATTATATGTATACTGATATTTACAATTATATCTCTCGTATCAGATAATATATTATTTTTAATATCTTTATTGTTGTTTTTAATATTAAATATATTTTTAAGTAAAGTTCCAATCAAATTATATATAAATAATTTAAAATTTATATTACCAATGATAATATTTATATTCCTAATCAATCTTATATTCACGAACATACATTCGACAATAGAATCAATAATAAAATTAATATTATTTATACTTTATTCACAAATATTATTATACACTACTAAACCAAATGATATAACATATGCACTAGAAGAATTATTATCCCCATTAAAATTATTTAAAATAAATCCAAATTCCATTGCACTTACAATTTCTTTAGCAATAAGATTTATTCCTACAATATTTATTGAAAGTGATAAAGTTATTAAATCACAAATAAGTAGAGGTTTAAATTTTAGTGGTAATTTAATAGAAAAATGTGATAAAATAATATCTATAATATTTCCAATATTTGATTTATCTTTAAAAAGAAGTGAAGATATATCAAATGTACTTGATATAAGATTTTATGATATTAATAGTAAAAGAACAAGATATAAAAATGAAGATGTAAATAAATATGATGTAATATATTTATTTATACACATTATATTACTTGTTATATGTTTTTTGAGGTGATTTATGCGTTATTTAATGACTTTTTCATATGATGGTACAAATTTTCATGGATACCAAAAACAACCTAAATTAAGGACAATAGAAGGTCAATTAGAAAATGCTTTAACATATATAAGTGGTGGAGAAAATGTTACTATTCATTCATCAGGAAGAACTGACAAAAGTGTTCATGCTTTAAATCAAAAAGCTCACTTTGATCTAAATAAAGATATTTCACTATATAAATTAAAATGTGCAATAAATACACATATAGGAAATGATATATATGTTAAAGATATTCAAATAGTTGACAATAACTTTCATGCAAGATACATGGTAAAAAAGAAGATATATATATATAAAATTAATACAAAAGAGTATAATCCATTAGAAAGAAATTACATTTATCAATATAATAAAGATTTAAATATAGATATAATGAAAAAAGAAATAAAACATTTAATAGGAACACATGACTTTAGTTCATTTGTAAACATGGAAGACAAAAAAGAAACATATGTTCGCACAATATATGATGCTGATATTAATATAGTTGATGGAATTATTACAATTACATTTATTGGAAATGGATTTTTAAAATATCAAGTTAGAAACATGGTTGGATGTTTAATAGAAGCAAGTACAAAAAATAGAAGTATTAAAGAAGTACTTCTAAAAAAAGATAGAAAGTCTTTTGGTATGATAGCACCAGGATGTGGATTATATTTGAAAGATGTAGAATATTAAAAAAACTTCGTAAGAAGTTTTTTATACTTTTTCAAATAAGTCTACAAGAGTTCTAATATTAATTAAACCAGATAAACCTACAAGACCATATATAATCATAGTAACTAAAGTCTTATCACCAAACAAAAAAGATACTAAGTTAAAATCTAATAAGGCGATAAGTCCCCAGTTAAGTGCACCTATGATTGTTAGAATTAATGATATTATACTAATTGTTTTCATATTGCCTCCATTTCATTTATTATGTTATACAAAAATTTAAAGTTTATACATGAATATTTAAAAATTATATCCATATAATTAAATGAAAACGATAGAGGTGAAAAATGAAAAAAATTATAAGTATATTGTTTATTTTAATGGTATTTGTTACTGGTTGTGGAAAATATGGTGAAAAAGAAATACTTAGAGATATAAGTAAAAATATTAATGGATTAAAATCATATTATTTAGAAGGAAAAATGGAAATAATTAATAATGAAGATGTATATAAATATGATGTCAAAGTATCATTTAAAGAAAATGATTTTTACAAAGTTAGTTTAAAAAATGAATCTAATAATCATGAACAAGTAATACTTAAAAATGAAGAAGGTGTTTATGTACTTACTCCTTCATTAAATAAAAGTTTTAAGTTTGAAAGTGAATGGCCATATAATAATTCCCAAGTATATTTACTTAAGTCTTTAGTAGATGATTTAAATAATGACAAGTCATATACATTTGAAACAAAAGATGAAATGTATGTATTTACTTTCCTTGTAAATTATCCAAATAACAAAACATTAGTAAAACAAGAAATGTATTTAGACAAAGATCTAAATATTAAAGAAGTACATGTTTTAAATGAAAGTGGAAATACAGAAATTAAAATGATATTTAATAGTATTGACAAAAGTCCAACATTTAATGATGATTACTTTACATTAAAAAGTAATATAGAAGTTTCAAATGTAATAGATGATATTAAACCAGTAACAGATATTGATGAAGCAATTTTCCCTATGTTTTTACCAGATAATACAACATTAAAATCACAAGATGTAATTACAAAAGATAATGGAGAAAGAGTAATACTTACATTTGCAGGAGATAAACCATTTATCTTAATAGAAGAAACAGCTTCAAAAGAAGAAGAATATGAAATCATTCCAACACTAGGTGAACCAGTTCTTTTAATTGACACAATAGGGTCTGTATCAGATGATAGTATCTCATGGATAAGCAAAGGTATGCAATATTACATTACATCAAATACTTTATCAAAAGATGAATTATTAAAGGTGGCAAAATCAATAAGCACAATACCAGTTATGAAATAGATTAATTCTATTTCTTTTAATACAAACATATGTTTGTGTTAAAAGAAAAACTCAAATTAAAATTAATAAGTAGGCCGTTTGTTATAAAATAAATATTGTATCTATTTCTTTTTTGTTATATAATTATGTTGGTGAGGAATATGAATAGAAAGCAAAGAAGAAAAACTAAGCAAGTAGTTGAAGATGAATATACTCAAAGTGTTAAAAGTATTATTATAACTTTAGCAGTAATTTTATTAGTATTTATAATTTTTTATGTATTAACTGTATTTATCAATAATAATAATAGAAAATTAAATACTAAAGAACCTGAAGAAACTGAGGCAACAATTGATTATTTAGAAATAATTGGCGATAATACATTTACTATGTCACCAAACGAATATTATGTTTTATTTTATGATTTTGAAAGTCCAGAAGCTGTTTACTACGCTTATTTAGTAGATAAATATGCTGCTAAAGATAATCAATATATATACAAAGTTGATTTAGGAAAAGGATTTAATACAAAATTTATCTCAGATAAAACTAATAAAAAAGCAAAAAAAGCAGGGGATTTAAAGGTAAAAGAAGCTACATTAATTAAAGTTAGAAAAGGAAAAAATGTAGAATATACAGAGGGTTCATCACAAGTAATTGCAGGTAAGTTATTAAAATAGCAGTATAGTACTGTTATTTTTTGTTTTATTTAAATTCATTTTGTGTTATACTTTTATATAGAATAGAGGTGTGATATGAAAAAAAGTAATAAAAGACTATTAGAAATAGTATTTGTAGTATTTATATCTACATTTATTGGTATGCTTTCTGGTGTCGCTGCAATATATACAATAGTAATCGAAAAAGATAAGAATGATACTTCTAAGTTGAGTGAAATTGACGCTATGTATGATAAAATTATAAATGATTACTATGATGAAGTTAATAAAGATAAGTTAATAGAAGGTGCAATATCAGGAATGCTTTCTGTATTAGATGAGCACACAACATATATGGATAAAGAAAATTCAACAAGCTTTAATAACAAAATGAATGGGGAATATTACGGGGTTGGAATTGAAGCTTTATTTATTGAAGATAAAGGAATACTTGTAGTAAGTGTAACAAAAGATAGTCCTGCGTATAGGTCGGGTATAAAAGAAAATGATATAATTATTAAAGCTAATAATAAGTTACTTAAAGAAGAGGGTTCATCTTATTTTACTGATTTAGTATCCAAATCAGAAGATGAACTAAAACTAGTTATTATGAGAAATGATAGGGAATTAAATATAAGTGTTAAACCCGAAAAAGTTATTATTGAGTCTGTGTCAACAAATAAATTTGTTGTAGAAGGTAAAAGAATTGGATATATAAAAATATCTATATTCGCAGCAAACACAGATACTCAATTTCAAGAAAAACTAAAAGAATTAGAGAGCGCGGGTATTGATTCTTTAATTATTGATGTTAGAAATAATTCTGGAGGATATTTATCTTCAGCATCAACAATATTAGAAATGTTTATGAAAAAAGGTACTATTCTTTATAATATTGAATCAAAAAACTCTGTAACTGAAAGAAAAGATACAACTGACGAACATAGAACATATCCAGTATCTATTCTTGTAAATGGTTCAAGTGCATCAGCATCTGAGGTACTTGCTGCTTGTTTTATGGAAAATTATAATTCAGATATAGTTGGTAATACAACATATGGAAAAGGTACGGTGCAAGAAGTTGTTAACATTTCAGAGGGAACATCTGCGAAGATTACTACTAAAAAGTGGCTTACTCCAAATAAAAATTGGTTAAACAAAGAAGGTATAAAACCAAATATAATTGTAACACTGTCAAATGATTATAACTTAAATCCAACATATATTAATGATAATCAATTACAAAGAGCAATAGAGGAAATTAGAGTAAAAAATTAATTTATATAATAAAATATTTAAAATAATTTAACTTAAAAGTACAATATTTAATGTATAAAAGTAATGAATAATTACTTTTTTTCTTTTATGAACAATATTTTTGAGTTATAATAATTATATGAGGAGATTATTTATATGAATAATAGAGAAAATAATGTATTAAAAATCCAATGCTATAAACACAATGGCCAAGTATATAGAAATTGGGATGAAACAATTCTTCTTGAATCTAATGATGATTATATTGTTTGCGCAAATAATAAAACAAAGGTAACTGAAATAGATGGGAGAAGTTGGACAACAAAAGAACCTGCCATACTTTTTTACTATAAAAAGAAATGGTTTAATATTATTGCACAATTTAAAAGAAATGGCATATATTATTATTGTAATATAGCAAGTCCATATTTAATAGAAGAAAATACAATTAAATATATTGATTATGATCTTGATTTAAGAGTATTTCCTGATGGTACTTTTAGGGTTCTTGATAGAGGAGAGTATGATTATCATAAAGTAAAAATGAAATATGGTAAAAATATAGACAGAATTGTTAATAAAGAATTAAGCAATTTAATTACAATGTATTTGAATAGAGAAGGGCCATTCAATTATGATTATTTAAAAAACTACTATAATGCTTATATAAAATTGACAAAAAAACCCATGAAAAAGTCGAAAAAAAGCGCAAAATGAAAAAAAATAAAAAAAAATGAAAAAAGTTGTTGACATTAAAATGGGAATTTGGTATATTTAATGTGCACGTGAAAAAAGAAGTGCAAATATGATCTTTGAAAACTGAGCAAAACGTCAATTTGAGTAGCTAAGGAAAAAACGAACTAAAAATAAAAAAATATATTTTTGAGAGTTTGATCCTGGCTCAGGATTAACGCTGGCGGCATGCCTAAGACATGCAAGTCGAACGAAGCAGCCTATAGAAGTTAGAGTGCTTGCACAAAGATGGAAATAGATACTGCTTAGTGGCGGACGGGTGAGTAACACGTGGGTAATCTGCCTTTAAGATGGGGATAACACAGGGAAACTTGTGCTAATACCGAATATGATTTAGAAATGAATTTTTTAAATTGAAAGATGCCTTTAAAGCATCGCTTAAAGATGAGCCTGCGGCGTATTAGTTAGTTGGTGAGGTAATGGCTCACCAAGACGACGATGCGTAGCCGAACTGAGAGGTTGATCGGCCACATTGGGACTGAGACACGGCCCAAACTCCTACGGGAGACAGCAGTTAGGAATATTCGTCAATGGGGGAAACCCTGAACGAGCAATGCCGCGTGAGTGATGACGGTCCTATGGATTGTAAAACTCTGTTGTATGGGAAGAACACTATATATAGGAAATGATATATAGCTGACGGTACCATTCGAGAAAGCTCCGGCTAACTACGTGCCAGCAGCCGCGGTAATACGTAGGGAGCGAGCGTTATCCGGATTTATTGGGCGTAAAGCGTGTGTAGGCGGTTTATTAAGTATAAGATTAAAGCCTGGAGCTCAACTCCAGTTCGTCTTATAAACTGGTAGACTTGAGTACGGTAGAGGCAAATGGAATTTCTAGTGTAGCGGTAAAATGCGTAGATATTAGAAGGAACACCAGTGGCGAAGGCGATTTGCTGGGCCATTACTGACGCTGAGACACGAAAGCGTGGGGAGCAAATAGGATTAGATACCCTAGTAGTCCACGCCGTAAA
>CAZKUP010000052.1:0-7937 GCA_964555985.1 uncultured Clostridium sp.
AAAAAATATGTTTTTTTCTTTTACTACATTATTAAAAATGTTATAATACTACTTAATGGAGGATACTTATATGCATGATAAATTAAAACTTTTATTAGATAAGATAAATTTTGATAGTAATTTATATTCATATTTTACTGATGGGAAATTAGATAAAGTTATTATAAATAAAGAAAAAGCAAAGGCATGTTTTATTATATCAATTAGTAATACTTTACCAGTTTCTGTTTATAATTTTTTATGTGATAATGTTTCTAGTACATTTAAAAATGAATTTATTTCTTCTATAACTATAAAATTAAATGTCATTAATGTAAATTATGATTTATTAGGTGAGTATTATAAAGATATTATTAATAAAATACCTAATATTAATAAAATGTATTTAGATAATCATATTTATTATGATGGTATAATAAAATTAGAAGTTTTAAATATTGTAGAAGAATCTAGAATAAAAGAGTTTTTTTCAGTAATTGAATCTATGTTATATGATGCGGGATTTAAGGATAAAATTCAAATAGTTATTAATAAAGAGAGAAATGAGGAAATAAAAAAAATAATTGAAGAAGAAACAAAAGAAATAGTAATTGAAAAAAAGGAAGTAGTAAATAATGTTATATTAGGCTCTTCTTTAGAAGATGTTAAAACTAATTATGAGATAAAAGATATTATTGGAGAAGATAATAATGTTGTAGTGGAATGTTATATATTTGGTGTAGATATTTTTGAGTCATCTAAGAGTAATTATAAAATATTAACTTTAAAAATAAGTGATAATACTGATAGTATTTATTGTAAGTTGTTTACTAAAGAGCAAAGTGAATTTTCTACTTATTGTTCAAGGTTAAAAGAAGGAAAATGGATAAAAGTAAGGGGTTATACAAAAAATGATCCTTTTGCAAGAGATTTAGTATTAAATGCTCGTGATATAATGGAAATCCCTTCAAAAGATGTTGATATAGTTGATGAAGAGGAAGAAAAAAGAGTTGAACTTCATGCTCATACTATGATGAGTCAAATGGATGCAGTAACTAAATTTGATTTAAATAAGCATACTTGTGAACTTGTTTCAAGGGCAATAAAAATGGGTTATAGAGGTGTTGCGATAACTGATCATAATGGTTGTCAAGCGTTTCCCATTGTTTATAGTTTAATAAATGATTATAATAAAAAAATAGAAGATAAATCTAAACATTTTAAAGGACTTTATGGAGTAGAATTAACTTTGGTAGATGACACTGTTAATATAGTTGTAAGAAGTGTAGATGAACCTCTTTTAGATAATACTTATGTTGTTTTTGATACTGAAACTACTGGGTTTAATGCAGCAGGTGGAGATCAAATGATTGAAATAGGTGCAGTTAAAATAAAAAATGGGGTTATAATTGATAGATTTGATGAGCTAATTAATCCTTTTAGACCTCTTCCTACTAAGATAACAGAACTTACTTGTATAACTGATGAAATGCTTCAAGATAAAGATACTGAAGAAAATGTAACAAAAAGATTCTTAGAATGGACAGGCAATCTTCCTATGGTTGCACATAATGCTAAATTTGATATATCATTTATAGAAATGTCTATGAAAAAATATAATTTGGGTGAATTTAAAAATACAGTTATAGATACATTAGAATTATCTCGTGTAATAGACCAAGGTTTTGCTAGACATGGATTATCTGCTCTTGTAAAAAGATATAATGTTCCATGGGATGAAGATGCACATCATAGAGCAGATTATGATGCGGAAGGAACCTCTTTAGTGTTTCATAAGATGATGGAAAAATTGCATGCTCAAAATATAAGAAAAATAAGTGATTTGGATAATTTAATATCTAAAGATGAAATACATAAATTTGGAAGAACATTTCACTTTAATGCAATTGCTAAAAATAAAGAAGGACTAAAAAATTTATTTAAGATAATATCACTTTCTAATACAACATATATGTATAAAACTCCAAGAATATTAAGAAGTAAACTTAATGAATTAAGAGATGGTTTATTAATAGGAAGTGGATGTTATCTTAGTGAGGTATTTATTGAGGCAAGAAGTAAAGACATTGAGGAATTAACTAATATAATTAATTTTTATGATTATGTAGAGGTTCAACCTAAAGATGTTTATAGTCATTTAATTGATTTGAGTGATTTTAAAAATGATTTTGAAATAGAAGAACATATTAAAAAAATAGTAAATGCTACAAAAGAAGCAGGTAAGATAATTGTTGCAACAGGGGATGTGCATCACTTTAAAAAAGAAGATAAAATTTATAGAGAAATAATAGTAAATCAAAAAATACCTGGAGGTGGAAGACATCCTCTTAATAGAAGGGAAATAAAAAGTATTCCATCACAACATTTTAGAACCACAAGAGAAATGCTAGATAATTTTAGTTTTTTAGGCGAAGAACTTGCTTATGAAATTGTTGTAAAAAACACCAATAAGGTACTTGATTTAGTAGATGAGATAGAGGTAATAATAGATACTGGCGGAATACCTTTTTCACCAAGAGTAAAGGCAGAAGATGGAACATATTTGGATTGCCCAAGAGTTGTTACTGATTTAGTATATAATAAAGCATTAGATTGGTATGGAAATCCTCTTCCTCTTAATATTGAAGAGAGAATATCTAAAGAGTTATATGGTGATGCTTTATATAATTGTTATAAAGATATTGTTATAGAAGAGGGTACTTTTGAAGATATTGAAAAAGAAATATTTAAAAGAGTTCATGATACTGTTTTAGAAGGATTTGATTCTGTTAAGAATGTACTAAAAAATCATTATAAAAATAAATGGAATAGTGAAGATGGGGAATGTACTGAAGATGCACTTAATAAGAAAGTAAAAAAAGAATTAGGTGGTATTATAGGTGGTGGATTTGATCCAATATATTTAATAGCACAAAGACTTGTTAAGCATTCAAATGATGAAGGTTATTTAGTAGGATCCCGTGGTTCAGTTGGTTCATCTTTTGTTGCTACTATGATGGGTATAACAGAAGTTAATCCACTTCCTGCACATTATAGATGTACAAATTGTAAACACAGTATATTTGATAATGAAGATGGAAATCCTCTTGGAGGAGAATACTCCACTGGATTTGATTTACCAGATAAAAATTGCCCTGTTTGTGGTAATTTGATGTATAAAGATGGACAAGATATGCCATTTGCTACATTCTTAGGTTTTAATGCTGATAAAGTACCAGATATTGACCTTAATTTTAGTGATTTAAACCAAGCTTCTGCACATGCTTATACAAAAGTATTATTTGGAGAAGATAATGTTTATAGAGCTGGTACAATTGGTACAGTTGCAGATAGAACAGCATTTGGCTTTGTTAGAGGTTATTTAGAAGAAAATGGTTTAACAAGAAGAAATGCTGAAATGGAAAGACTTGCAATTGGATGTACTGGTGTAAAAAGAACAACAGGGCAACATCCTGGTGGGATAGTTGTTATACCAGATTATATGGAAGTATTTGATTTTACACCATTCCAATTTCCAGCAGAAGATACAACATCTGCTTGGAGAACTACTCATTTTGATTATCATGCTATAGATCAATGTGTACTTAAACTAGATATATTAGGACATTCAGATCCTACTCAGCTTAGAATGATCCAAGATATTACTAAAACTGATATTACAAAAGTACCACTTGATGATAAAGAAACTATGAGTATATTTACATCAACAAAAGCACTTGGTGTAACAAATGAGCAAATTATGTGTGAAACAGGAACACTGGGTATTCCGGAGTTTGGAACTCCATTTACAATAAGCATGGTTGCTGAAACAAAACCTACAACATTTGCAGAACTAGTTAAAATATCAGGACTTTCTCATGGAACAGATGTATGGCTTGGTAATGCTCAGGAACTTATAAAAAATGAAATTGTGCCTTTTAAAGAAGTAATAGGTTGCCGTGATGATATAATGGTATATCTTATGTATAATGGTGTAAAACCTATTAAAGCATTTAAAATTATGGAATTTGTTCGTAAAGGAAAAGCATCAAAAGACAAAGAGGGTTGGGAAAAACATGTACAAACAATGAAAGAAGCAGGGATACCAGATTGGTATATTGAATCTTGTCAAAAAATAAAATATATGTTTCCAAAAGCACATGCTGCTGCATATGTTATAAGTGCATTTAGAATAGCATGGTATAAAGTACATATGCCAGTTGCATTCTATGCATCATGGTTTACATCAAAAGCAACAGACTTTGATGTAGATGCAATGATAGCAGGATACGATAGAATCAAAGAAAGAATAATTGAAATACAAAATAAAGGATACGATGCAACTAATAAAGACAATGGGGTACTAGAAAGTTTGAAAGTAGCTTTAGAAGCAACTGCAAGAGGTATTAAATTTTTGCCAATTGATCTATATAAAAGTAATGCAACCATTTGGGATGTAAATGATGAAATGACAATTTATCCGCCATTTTCATCAATTGATGGCCTAGGAGTTACTGTTGCAAATAATTTAGTTAATGAAAGAGCAAAACAAGACTTCTTCAGTATTGAAGATGTTCAAAATAGAGCAAAAGTATCACAAACACTTATAGATAAAATGAGAGTTATGGGTATATTTAATGATATGCCTGAAACTAGCCAATTAAGTTTATTTTAAAAGACATCTTCCGATGTCTTTTTACTTAGCTATTTTATTATAAATATCTTCAACTAAATCTTTTTTTAAATTAGAATTCATCTTAATATTATCACCTTTATACCTAGGTATTAAATGTAAATGATAATGTTTAACTTCTTGACCATAATCATTATTTTGACATAAAGTAATACCATCAACATTAAGTTTTTCTTTTAAAAGAGAATACATTTTCTTTGCAATACCCATTATATGAGTAAGAGTATCTAAAGAAATATCCTCTAAACTAGTATAATGTGTTTTAGGAATAATAAGTATATGTCCATTGCTAACAGGTGATATATCCATCATAACTCTAACTATTTCATCTTCATAAACTGTATATGAAGGTATTTCACCATTATTAATTTTACAAAAAATACAATCCATAAATTTTACCTCCATATATATTGTAGCATATTTTTAAATAGATGTTATAGTTAAAGAAATATATTTTATAAAAAATAATATTTATTTTTTGTTATATGCAATAAAAGTTATGTTATAATAACTTATAAGGGATGTGAAAATATGCTTAAAATTAATGACCTTTGTGTAAATGTAGGTGATAAAAAAATATTAAATAATTTAAATTTAAATATAAATGATGGTGAAGTACATGTAATAATGGGCCCAAATGGGACAGGTAAATCCACATTATCTAAGGTAATAATGAGAGATGATAATTATAATGTTACAAATGGAAATATTATATATAATGATGTTGATCTAAAAGAATTATCTACTGACGAAGTTGCGAGATGTGGTATGTTTCTTGCTATGCAGTATCCTATATCAATAGAAGGAGTTACTAATGCTGATATGCTTAGATGTGCAATTAGTAAAAGGGGAGAAAATATTAATTTATTTAGATTTGTTAATGAATTAGAAAGTGAATATGAAGCATTAAATTTTGATAAAAAAATAATTCATTCAACTATTAATGAAGGATTATCTGGTGGTGAGAGAAAGAAAAATGAGGTAATTGGTATGAAAATGCTAAAACCAAGTCTTATTATACTAGATGAAATAGATTCAGGAGTAGATGTAGATAATTTAAAAATAATATCTAAATCAATATTAGATTATAAAAATAAGTCAAATGCTTCAATGCTAATTATTACTCATTATCCTCATATTTTAAATTATATAAAACCAGATTATGTTCATATTATGAATAATGGTACAATAGTTAAAACAGGTAGTGAAACTCTTGCAAATGATATATTAAACTATGGATATGAGGCAATCATTATGAGGGATGATGATGATAATGAATAATATATTATTAGAAGAAGATAGTGTTATAAATGAGTTAAAAAGTAATAATTATACAATAAAAAATTGTACTATAACAATTAATTTAGATAAATTTACATATGAAGAAGTTATATTTAATTTAGAAGATAATGCACATCTATTTATTAATAAAAAATATAATGAAAAGGAAGTTTATGAAAAAATTACAATTAATTTAAATGGATTAAATTCTAAAATAGATTATCTTTTTAGTACAAAAGTATATAATGATCAAAAATATATAATAAATATAAATCATTTTAATAAATATACAATTAGTAATGTAGTAAATCATGGTGTAGTTATGAATGATTCAAAATTATATTTTGAAGTAAATTCTACTATAAATAAAGGTAATATTAAGTCAAAATTAAATCAAGAAAGTAAAATAATAGTAATGTCAAATAATAATAGTACAATAAAGCCTAATTTATTTATAGATGAATATGATGTTGACGCTATTCATTCAGCATCTATAGGTAAATTTAATAAAGAAGATATATTTTATTTAATGACAAAAGGTATTTCTAAAAATGACGCGAATATTCTTCTAATTGATGGATTTTTAGAAGGTATTTTTAGGAGGTGAAATAATGAATAATAATGATTTTAAAATGCTTGATAAAAGTATTATATATTTTGATAGTGCTGCTACTAGTTTTAAACCAAACTGTGTAGTAGAAAGTATAATAGACTATTATACTAATTATACTGCTAATGCACATAGAGGAGATTATGATATTAGTTATATGGTAGATACTAAATATGAAGAAACAAGAAAAAAAGTAAAAGAATTTATTAATGCAAAAGAAGAAAAAGAAATAGTATTTACAAGTGGCGCTACTGAATCACTAAATATGATAGCAAAATGTTTTTTTGAAAACTACTTAAATGATGGAGATGAGGTACTTCTTACAAAAGCAGAACATGCATCAAATATTCTTCCTTGGTTTGAAATAAAAAAAGATATAAAAATAAAATATATAGAACTAGATAATGATTTAGTTACTATTGATAATGTAAAATCATCTATTACTAATAAAACTAAAGTAATTTCTTTAGCGCATATTACAAATGTAATAGGAGATGAAAGGCCAATAAAAGAAATAACTAAAATTGCACATAAAAATAATATCCTAGTATGTGTAGATGCTGCACAAAGTATTCCACATAAAAAAGTTGATGTACAAGAATTAGATATAGATTTTTTAGCATTTTCAGCGCATAAAATGTGTGGACCAACTGGAGTAGGAGTTTTATATGCAAAAGAAGAACTATTAAAAAATATGCAACCACTAAAAGTAGGTGGTGGTATGAACAATGACTTTGAAAGTAACATGACATATAAATATAAAGAAATTCCACATAAACTAGAAGCAGGTACTCCAAATATTGCAGGTGTAATTGGACTAGGAAGTGCTATAGATTATATTAATAAAATAGGAATAAATAATATAGAAAAATATGTACTTGATTTAAGAAGTTATGCAATAAATAAATTATCTAAACTAAATAATATAGATATATATAATAAAAATATAAATTCATCAACAATAGTATTTAATGTAAAAAATGTACATAGTCAAGACACAGCAACATATCTAAATAAAATGGGAATATGTGTTAGAGCAGGTAATCATTGTGCTAAAATACTAAAAGATGAAATAGGAGTTACAAATACTTGTAGAATAAGTTTATATTTCTATAATACAAAACAAGAAATAGATAAATTAGTAGAAGCATTAGATACTACTGATATATTAGGAAAGTCGATTTTAATGTAAACTAGTGTAAAAAGATGAAGAAATTCATCTTTTTCTATTGACAAACACGGGGGGGGGGTATGATATAATGGGTTTGTAAGATAAGGGAGGTGAAACAATGAAAAAATCTTACAATAAAGCATTTACCTTAGTAGAGTTACTTGCAGTAATAGTAATATTAGCAATAATACTTGTTATAGCAG
>CAZKUP010000053.1:0-7769 GCA_964555985.1 uncultured Clostridium sp.
CCCCCCCCCATGTTTGTCAATAGAAAAAGTGAAAATTTTTAATTTTTTTTCACTTTTTTACACTTCTTTACATTTTATAAGTTGTTTCTAAATTCTTTTAATGAGTTTAAGAATGATTCATTATCTTCATTATTTGTTTGTTCTGTGTATACTGATGAGAATATTTCTCTTTTTGGTTTTTTTTCTACTACTTTAAGTGGTTGTGTAAATTCATGGCTTACATCTTCCATAATAAAGTCATCATCTGTTAATTCTTTTTCTTCTATAAGTGGTTTTGAATATACTTTTGTTGTTTCTATTGTTTTTCTTTCATATGTATATCCTTTGTTTGCTTTAAGTAGTTCTTCTACGCTTATTATTGCAGTATCTTCTTGTTCATCTTCATATGCTTCTATTCTTTCCATTAATGATGGTTCTTCTTTTGCTTCTACAAGTTTTAGTTCATCAACAATATTCTTAAGATTTCTTGTTCTATCATTGTCTAGGTTAATATCTTCATCACTTATATTGTCTATATCTTTCATTTTTTCTTCAAATAAATTTTCTCTATCTGATATTGGACTTTCTCCATATATTTTTTTTGCTTTGTTCTTGTCTGGTTTAAGAACTACTATAAGTAGAATAATAAATGTTATAATAAGAAGTATTCCTATTACGAATAATGCTTGTCCAGCACTATTTAAATTTGTAAAATAATTAATTATATTTGATAACATATTTTCACCTCATAAATTCATAATTAATTGCACTTAATATAAAGAGTGGAACTGTTTCTGCTCTTAATATATTATTTCCTAATGTGGTACTTATAAATCCATTATTAGTAAGTTTATTAATTTCATTATTACTAAATCCACCTTCTGGTCCCACTACTATAAATATAGTACCACATTTTTTACAATCTTGTAATACTTTTTTGATATTTTTCGACATTTCGTTAGTATTGCAAAATATTTTTAAATCATAATTCATATTTTTTAATTCATCAAACCTAGTTATATCATGCAAAAGGGGTATATCATCTCTAAATGATTGTTCGCTAGCTTCTTTTAATATTTTATTCCATCTAATATTTTTTTTATCTTTTTTTAAATCAACTTTTACAACTGTTCTATCTGATATAAATGGTATTATTTCATCTACTCCAAGTTCAGTTGCTTTTTGTAAGAAGTAATCCATTTTTTGTTCTTTAATTATAGAGCATGCGATTATTACTTTATAGTTTTTTTTTTTATTTGATTTGTTTTTACTTATAATTTCGTATTTAACATCTTTTTTATTTATTTCTATTATTTTGCATCTATAAATATATTTGTCATGCACTATTTCAAACTCATCAAATACATTCATTCTCATTACATTTATAATATGTCTTTTGTCATCAATAGAAAGTTCTAAATTTTTATTATTAACCATATATCTTTGCATAACTTCACCCTATAATTTTATTTTATCACAAATAGAAGAAAAAGAAATAATTATTTTAAAAAATATAAATGTTTTATCTATTTTCAATTTAATATAAATTTGATACAATGTATTTGGTGATATAAATGGATGAAATAATTGATATAAGTAATAATGATGGTAATAACAAAATATCTTTAATAGAAAGATATGCAACTGATTTAACAAAAAAAGTTTATTATACAGATCCATCTATTGCAAGAGATGATGAACTTAAGAAAATGATACTTATTCTTTTTACTCCAGAAAAAAGTCCAATATTAGTTGGAAAACCTGGTATTGGTAAGACTGCTATTGTAGAAGGACTTGCTTGGAGGATTCAAAAAGGAATGGTACCTGATGCTCTTAAGGGTTATACTATATTAAAAATAGACACTGCTGCTTTGGTAGGTAATATTAGTGATAATACTGGTACTTCTGATATGAAACTTCAGTTATTAGTAAAGGAATTAGAACAAATGGATAAGGTAATATTATTTATAGATGAAACTCATACTTTAATAGGTAATAAAACTGAAGGTGGACTTGATTTTGCTAATATATTAAAGCCTGCTTTAGCAAGAGGAAATATTAAAATGATTGGTGCGACTACTAGTGATGAATATGATTATTATATTGTAAAAGATAAGGCATTTTTAAGAAGACTTCAAAAAATAGAAGTAATGGAGCCAGATCAAGCTGCAACTATAAAAATACTTGTTGGTACTATACCTAAAATTGAAAAACAAACAGGTGTTCTTATGACATATGGTAATTTTTATAGAGAAGAATTAATGAGGTTTATAGTAGAAATGACTGTTGAATATAATAGAGTATTTGAATCAGCGTCAAGATATCCTGATGTATGTTTAGCAATTGTTACAAAAGCATTTTCTTATGCAATATTTGATAATAAGAAAATTATAAGTATTAAGCATTTTTGGGAAGCAATTTCTACTACTGATACAGTATACCCTGATGTTGTAAGTAAGTTTAAACCAATATTTAAAGAAAGATTTGCAAGTCTAATTGAAAATGAATCTGCTATATTAGAATAAAAAAGATTTGTGTAATTTAAATATAAATGATATAATTATTTTGAGGTGTTTTATGAAAAAATTATTTAATTTATTGTTATTAATAAGTATATGTTTCTTTGCAACTCCTGTTTTTGCTGATGGAAAATGGGAAGGAACTTGTGTATGTTTTAATGGTCAGAATAAATTTCAAATAAGTTGTAAGGAAAGGCAAAAAGGATGTCAAACATTATGTAATGAAAATAATGCAAATGTATCAAATGATAAATGTACATATAAACAAATATCTGAAAACAATGGTCAAACATCAAATTCTTCTTCAACAGGTGGTTCTCAAATAAATTGTGGAGTTATATCAGATATAACAAGACCGCTTGCTAAGATAATTATGATTGCTGGACCAATATTATTAATTATTATGGGAACAATTGATATACTTGGTGTTGTAACATCTGGTGATGAAAAAGGAATGAAAAATGCATGGAATAAGTTATTAAAAAGGTTTATTATTTGTATTTTATTATTCTTACTTCCTTTAATTATAAATATTATAATTGGTTGGACAAGTTTTAATGATTTGAGTGCATGTCTTTAAAAAAAAGAGTTTAAGCTCTCTTTTTTTTATCTTTTTACTTTTATATTAGATATTTCATTATATCTATTAATAAAATAATCATCTGTCATTCCTGCTAAATAATCAATTACTTTTCTTTCATTAGATGTATTATTTAAATAATCATTTGTCATATCATCTAAAAATATTTTATATATATCATTAGAAGTATCTTTTTCTTCTAATGCTTTTTTATAGCTTAAAAATAATGTATTATACATTTCTTCATAATAATTTAATTCTTTTGATGCATTAATTACATTATATATTTTTTCGTAATTAAACTTCATTAGTTTACTTAGTGCATCAAATACTTCTTTAGATAACATTATATATGGTTTATCTATACTATTATTTATAATATCTAAAACAAGTGTATTAACAATATTAGCATTTGTTTTACCAAGAATATTTGTAATATCATTTGGTATATCACTTTCTTTTATAATACCAAGTCTGATCGCGTCTTCTAAATCTTTTCCAATATATCCAATAACATCTGATATTCTAACTACACATCCTTCTAAAGTCATAGGTCTTATTTTTTTTGACATAGATAAATCTTTAGAACATTCTTCATATTCCTTTAAAAACATATTTTCATCCTTCTTAACAGGATGATACTCTCTTTCAAGTAATTCACCATTATGACACAATATTGCATCAAGTACTTGAATAGATATATTTTTACCCTTACCATTATCTTCTAAATACATAAGTGTTCTAACACTTTGAACATTATGTGCAAAAACACCTTCATTATATTTAATACATATCTTATTTAATGCTCTTTCTCCAGAATGTCCAAATGGAGGATGTCCTAAATCATGTCCAAGAGAAGCAGCTTCAATTAAATCCTCATTTAAACCAAGTGCTCTTCCTATTGTTCTTGCTATTTTACTTACAAATTGTACATGTGTTATTCTTTTTGAAATATTATCATTTTCAGTAAATGTAAAAACTTGAGTTTTATCAATATATCTAGTGTAAGAAAGAGAATAAATTATTCTATCTGAATCTCTAAAAAATCTAGTTCTCATATCTTCACATTCTTTATATAATGTAATTGCTTCATCATCTTTACATGCATATACACATAAATTTTTGCTTTTCATTCTATCTAATACACTTTTATTCATAATGCATCTCCTTCTAATTAGAGTATAACACATTTTTATATATAAAAAAAGTGACCTCATCAGTCACTTTGTCAAATATTGACCTACTACTTAGGAGAATCCTTTGTAGCCTATATGGATTTTCATCCATTTATATTATTATCATTATCACTCTCATCTATACCAGAATTAATTACTAAACCAATAACAAATATATATGCTAAAATATATACCCACATAAGAAGTATTATTATATTAGAAATACTTCCATAAAATATGTCATAATGTGCTACATTTAAAACCCAAAATGAATATACCTGTGTTGCAATCATCCACATAATTGTAGTAAAAATACTACCTCTTGTTACAGATTTGCTTTTTATATCCTTAGATGGTGCGATTGTATAAAGTATTTTTATAATTATATAAATATACATAAATGATAATGGATACTTAAGAATATAATAAATAATTAATATTTCTTTTGATATTTTATTAAATATTTTTAAATTTGCAATAAATTCAAATATAAAATCACCAAATGCGGGAATAACTATCATAAATAACACTAGTGAGATTATAAAAAATGTCATAATAATAGATTTAATTCTTTTTTCTATTTCATTCTTTTTTCTAATATTATAAATTACATCAGATGCAGTTATAACAGAATATGCACCTGTTGACGCTAACCAAAAAGCAGTTAATAAATAAACTAAAACACTTAAATCAAAACCTCTACCATTAATTAATGGTAAAAGTAAATCACTTACTGCTTTTGGAAAATTGGAACTTATTGCTTTAGTAATTGTATCTAAAGAAATAGAAAAAGTAGATGCAATAATTGCAATAAGAGCAATTACTGGTATAATTGTTAAAACAAAAGAGAAAGCAAGTTGTCCTGGTAATATAGACATAGCAGGCTTTCTAATTATTTTAAAAATCTTTTTTAAGTAACTTTTTAATTTTTCAATCATTTCTTTTGTTTGCCCTCTTTATTTTTTTTAACTTCTAATACAGCATCATTAATAGCATCTTCTATTAATTTTATGTCATTTAATATCATACTATGACCTAATGTAGCGCCTTTTTCATGAGGTAAATCTTTCATTAACTTATATAACTTTCTCATATATAAAATTACTTGTTCATCATTATAACCTACCATATATATCATAAATTCATTTCCATCAGTTCTTATGATGTCAGTATTCTTAAGTTGATTTGTAATAAGAATATTAGCAGCAGCTTTAATAACTGCATCTCCTTCTTGATATCCAAGATTATTATTTATTTCTTTTAAATCATTTAAATCAATAACTATTACTGCTTGAGGATATACTTTATTATTATCCCATTTATCTAGATTAGCACTTAAATAATTTCTATTTTTTAAAGATGTTAATGGATCAATATATCTAGTTTTTTCTTCAGAAACTTTAACCATTCTTTCTTTTTTCATTCTTAATAATACAAATATTATTAGCATTACAAAAGCAAATATTGCATAATAGAAAAGTGGTAAAGTACTAAAGAAATTGTTTTTTACTATATTAGACATACCTCTATTCTTAAATTCAGTATGATTTATATTTGATAAGTAATATTGAAATGCCTCAGTAAATATATTATTAGTAGATTCTCTTTTTACAAGGAAGTTATAATTTAAATCAAGTGTTCCTTCAAATACAATGTAATAATCTTTTAATTTTGTATTCTTATAATAATTATATGTATTTAAATCTAGTAAAACTAAAGGTTCTTTATTTTTTAACAAGTTCTTAATCTTAGAATATGTTTTTACTGTTGCTTTAGTATTATTATTTATATATGATGTTAAAGATGTATCTTTTAGAGCATAAACTTCTTTTGAAGCTAAACTAACCCAAGAATCAACAGTAACATTATTATTAATATGAGTTAAAATAACATATGAACTATTATATACATTTATAGTTTCATTACTACTAGTAGTATCAAAACCATAATAATTAAATATAATATCTACTTTTCCATCATCAAATGCCTCTTTTAATGCCTTAACAGAATTAAATTTTTTTAATTGGAACTCAACTCCTGCAAAAGATTCAAATCCCTTTAAAAATTCTAAATTAAGACCCTTATTATTAGATATTTCATATGGAATATTCTCAACATAACCATATATATATTTCTTACCCTTAAATGAAGTTATAGATCTATCATCAATTTCTTTTATTTTAAAATAATAATCTGATAAATTACTAGAAAATAACTTTTTAAAATTATTATCATACCACTTAGAATATAACTTAGTAAAAATACTATCTAATTTATTATCTTTATTACTAACTTGTAATACATATTTATTCGATAAATTTGATAATGTACTTACAACATAATAATTATTATTAATTATCTCTTTTAAATACCTATTTTTAGGAATTACAATATAATTAACTTCATCATTATTAAATGCATTTAATAATCTAACATCATCTTCATAAGTAGAAAAAGTTAGATTAGTACCATAATTTAAATATTCAGACACACTTGATAAATTAGAAGAAATAAGTCCAATCTTATAACCAGATAATGTTGATAAATCTTGAACCTTTTTATTATCTTTACTTAAAATAACATAATTATCTTCATAAAATAATAAATCATTTCTACCTAAATCATCACTTTCACTAATTATTTTAAACAAATAATCTCCAGTAGGCACATTAGAATTTAATGAATATGAAACCTTATTTAAAGAAAGTCCTGTTTCAGCCTCAAAATAATTTAGAAAAGACAAAAATATATCACTATCACTTTCAGTAAATATAGGTAAATTATTCATTACATATATATCTATCATAGAATTTTTATTATCTTCAATCCATCTTTTTTCAGATAAACTTAATTCCTTACTATTACTATTACTTCTTGCCCAAAAAATAATACATAATATTAATATAACTAATACAACACCAATGATTGTAAACAATTTTCTATTGTTTTTCTTCATCTTCTACCTCACTAACTATCACATCATTAACCCATGATATTTCATCTTTATTTTTATTCTTATAACCAATTAAATTATAATTAGCATCTTCATTTTTAATAAATACTTGGAAATCATAATAACTTACTTCTTCCTTAGAAAATTTACTAATTACATCTACTACTTTTTCTTTCATTACATCTATAGTATTCTTTTCATTACTAGATTTTATACTTATATTTATAATCTTACCTTGAATTTTAATAGATACATCAAGTATATTCTCATCCTCTTTTATAAAAGAAATAACTTCATCCTTCCTTTTATCAGTGATAAGAACATCTTCAATACCATTTAATCTATTTCCATACACAGCAAGTTTATCATCAGGATATAAATATGCTTTCATTGTAGAAATTACAAATATACAAAACACTACAAATACAAAAATAGCAAAATATATTCTATTATCCACTATAAATTTCCATATTTTTTTCACATTATCACTCCTAACTCTTTTTATATTATACTATAAAATATAAATAAAAGAAATAGGTGTAATAAAAAAGAATACTTTTAGG
>CAZKUP010000054.1:0-7759 GCA_964555985.1 uncultured Clostridium sp.
CAATTGGATTACAAGATGTTGATGGATTGAAACCTTCTAAATATTTAATAGATACTGCAAAAGAACATATTGAAGGAAATATTAATATAGAAGAAGTTGAGAATAGAATAAATCAATATTATAAAGTTTTAGATAAAAGAAAAAAAGAAGAAACAGAAAATACTGAAGAAGCAGACAAAGTTGCTGTAAGAATAACAGAAATACTTTCTGATAAATCATTTAATTTTAATCCTACTGAACTAATAAGCATACATCAAAGATTGTTTTCTGGTGTATACAAACATGCTGGGAAAATAAGAGATTACAATATTGAAAAAGAAGAATGGGTATTAAAAGGACATACAGTTATATACGCATCATATGAAACTATTATTGACTCGTTACAATATGATTTTGAACAAGAAAAAAACTTTTCATATAAAGACTTATCATTAGATGAATCGATTAAACATTTGTGCCGTTTTACATCAAATATTTGGCAAGTTCATCCATTCTGTGAAGGAAATACGAGAACAACAGCGGTATTTATTATTAAGTATTTAAGAACATTTGGGTTTGATATTAATGATGATGTATTTGCTAAACATTCATGGTATTTTAGAAACTCATTAGTAAGAGCTAACTACAAAAAGTTTGATAGTAACATTTTTGAAGATATTTCATTCTTAGAAAAATTCTTTTATAATTTATTAACTGCTTCTGAATACGAATTAAAAAATAGATATACACATATTGATTATGACCAAAGTGCAAACAAAGATGATTCAAAGGGCAACAATTACACTTTAGAAGAACAAGCTATTATAAATATCATTAGAAGTAATCCTAGTGTTAAGCAAGAAGAAATAGCTAATATGATTAATAGATCACTAAGAACAGTTAAAACAAGAATGAATGAAATGCAAGAAAAAGGACTTATTGCTAGAAAAAACGGAAAACGAAATGGAGAATGGGTAATTTTATAAAATAATTTAGAGTCAAAATAAAGACTCTTTTTTATTAGAATTATCTTTCGGGAACGAATTGGCGTTTTAACAAATTTCCTGGGAACATATTGGGAACACTGGCATAGAACAAGATAGGTAAAATAGGGTATTTTGCGATAAATTTGACAAATGATAAAACAAGAATAATGCAAAATATGCTAGAAAATTAACACACACTAAGCCCCCCTCTGAAGGAGCCGAAAGGCTCCATTTTTTGTTGAATTTATAGGGGATTTTAATAAAAGTAGTAGAACGCTACCCATCATTTACCCATCAAATTGATGGTTTGTATAAATTTAATATAGTTTATTCAGAAGACTTTTCGTTAAAGTCTTTTTCTAATGTGTTAAAAAATTTAGGAACATTTGCAAGATCTTTTTTAAACATATGAGTATAAGTTTCTAATGTTTCAGTTGTTTCAGAATGACCTAAGAAATTAAATACAGCAGTTATTGGAGCGGCACCAGAAATTAAAGCAGATGCACAAGAATGTCTGAAGTCGTGTAATCTAATTCTTCTTATTCCTGCTTTTTCAACATATTTATCTCTATAGAAATACATTCTACCAGTAGTCATTGGAATATCATCTCCAAGTACAAACCAAGTCTGTTTAAATTTTGATAATCGTTCGTTAATTTTCTTTAACTCAGCTAAATCATTTAATAGAGTAGTTGAAATTGGAATAGTTCTATTTGATGCTTCTGTTTTAGTACTAGATATATACCATTCTGTATTAGCATTAGAATTAGAGGGATTTAATACTTGCTGAGAAACAGTTAAAAGTTTGTTTTTAAAATCTATATGTTTCCATTGTAAACCTCTTGCTTCAGACCTTCTTAATCCACAGTAATATAATAATTCAAAGAAACACTTATATCTTAAAACATCAACTACCGAAATAAATTTGAAAAATTCTTCAGGTTCATAAAAATCCATTTCTTTCTTTAATGCTCATGGAGTTTTAAATGGTTCTAATTTATTGTAAAATTTTCTTAAATTAAAATCCCATTGGTTTTAGAAAAGATTATAACTTGTTTTATAAATTTTTGAATATCAGTTTTATATCTATCACAAAGATTTGTTTTATTAATTTGAGCTCTCCATTTTTGATATAAATCCCAATTTAAATTTACTAATTCTACATTATCTAGTAAACCCATATATTTGATTCTATCTCTATATGTTTTAAGAGTAGAATCTTTTATTTTGTCTTTTTGGTAATCATAATATATAGTGTAGGCTTCTTTAAATGTCATATGTGGATTTGCTTCAACATCTTTATATTTATTTAAATATTCTTTTTCAGCTCGTATAGCTTCTTCTTCAGTCATATATGCTTGTGACTGATATTGATGTCTTTTGCCATCTAAACCTTTACTATATTGTATAAATACTCAAGATCTCCCATCTTTTGTTATTTTATTTTGTTTAAGTTGTCTTACGGACATTTCATTCCTCCTTTTCTTATCCGTAAAATATCGACATACATCTATATTTTACCATTTATTTATATTTTTTATAATCATTAGATTATTTTATAGATTTTATCCAAGAAAAAAGATAACTATTTTGTTGATAGTTATCTTGCTTAATTCTTGCTTAAAACATACTTAAAGTTCATAATCATCGGATTTATTTTTTTCATATTTTTTATTAATCTTTCTACTTAAATCTTTAAAAATAGAGTAATTGTATTCCTGATTTTTATCAACATTAAATCCCAGTGTTCTTTTAAGTGCTTTATATAAATCAGTAGCAACCCCTTTAACATTTCGTAGAAGAGTAGTAGCCATTTCTTTAACATTAGATAATTCTTGTTTTAATGATTCAATTATATTATTTTGATATTCTATTGTTTCATCTTTTTCTTTTATAATTAATTTTTGATTTTCAATTATTTTATCTTTATCTTGTAAAGTTTTACCAGACTTAAGATTTTTAATTTCAGTATTTAATCTATTAATTTCTTTTTGTTTAGATTCAAGGCTAATTTCATTTTGTTCTATTATTTTTGATTTATTTAAATTATCTTTTGTTATTTCTTTAGAATAATTAGATAGGTTAGTAATATCTTTTTCTTTATATCCGATTATTTTGCATTTTTCCGGATTTAAAAGGGGATTTGTATCTACATCAGATTTTTTCTCCTTATAAGATATTTCAACTTCATTTATGGCTTTATTTTTACTTAATTCAAGTTCTAATAGTTTGTTTTTTTCTTGTAAATCTTTTAATTGTTTTTCTGCTTTTGTTAAATGATGCTTATTAGCACCAATTTCACCTCTATCAAGATTAAAACCTTTTTCATTAATAAATTTTGGATTTATGTCAAGTTTTTAGACACGATTTTCTGCCGAAACCTACCATATTTCAATTTATTCCAATTTCCTTTTGACAAGCAGTAATATTTTTATTGATTTATAGTCGTTTAATTGATTATTATTTTCAAAAAAATGAAAATAATAATCATTAAACTCCTTTACGGTAAAAAATATTTCTTTGCTTGTCAAAAGTTTTCTCGGCATAAAATTAAATACTAGGCTAGTGCTAAATTTTCTATATAGTTACTATACTTTTCATTTGGAGTAATATAACCCAAACTACTATGTATTCTTTTATTGTTATACCAACTTTCAATAAATTCAAATATAGCTAATTTAGCTTCATTAAATGTTTCATAATTATTAACATTTACTTCTTCTTTTTTTAATATGGCATTGAAGCTCTCCATACTTGCATTATCATAGGGATATCCCTTTTTACTATAAGAATGTTTAATTTCCAATTTTTCAAGTAATTTTTCAAAATCATTTGATGTATATTGACTACCTCTATCCGAATGAAATATTCCATTTTTATTTAATTTTCTATTTATCATAGCCTTATTAAAAGCATCAATAACTAAGTCATCTGTCATATTCATTCCATATGACCAACCAACAACTTTTAAATCAAATAAGTCCATTACTATTGCTAAATAAGTCCATCCAGTTTCTTTTGTGTAAATATAAGTAATATCGCCAACCCATTTTTGACTTGGTTTTTTTGCAAAAAAGTCTTGTTCTAAAAGGTTTGGGTACTCTTTAGTATTATCAACTTTTGAAGTTCCAGAATGGTTAAATTTCTTAACAACAATACTTCTTAATCTAAGAAATTTCATCCTTCTAGCAACTCTTTTTTGACTAACATTAATTCCATTATTTTTTAATACTATAGTTATTTTAGGTGAACCATATCTACCTTTAGATTCATTATATATTCTTTTAATTTCTATATCTAATTTTTGATTGGCGATTTTATAACTATTAGTTTTATGATTGCAATGATAGTAATAAACCGAGTGATGAATACTTAAACATTTACACAATAATCGAACATCATACTTATCTTTATTATCATCAATAAATTTTATTTTATCTTCTGTTCTTTTGAGAATATGGCGACTGCTTTTTTTAAGATTTCATTCTCCAATTGAACTTGTTGTAATTCCTTTTTCAATTTTAGTATTTCATCATTATTAGTTATTTCACCTGTAGAAGTAGTTATTGTTTGGTATTTATTAATCCAATTTCTTATATTTGTGTGACCAACGCCATATTCTCTTGATAAGTCAGCAATACTTTTTCCAGTTTCATATAGATTAACTATTGTTTTTTTAAAATCTTCATCATAGTTTTTATATTGTTTTGCCATAGACACTTCTCCTTCCTTTTTGGTATATTATTATACCACAGTGGACAGAATTTCGTGTCTATATATCTATACTAACATCATTTATTATAATCATCTTGAATTTTTGCATAAGATGTTTTAAAACCTTTTTCTTTCCAAAATTGATCAGAATTAAGAAAACTACCATATTCAATTTCATATATATTTTTACTATTTTCATCTTTCTTTTGAATTGGAATCATTTTTTCTATACCATCTTTTGTTATATATGTATATTCTTTTTTTTCAAACTTGACATAAATAATTTGTGCACTTATAATTAATTTGAGTTTAAAAAATATTTATGTTTTTAAAAGAAGAGGAAGTTTATAATATGATAAAAATAATAGAATTTGTAAAAAAAAATAAATATCAATTTTTAATAATATTTTTTTGTATGATAGTAGTTATAAGTATATTTATTTTTAATGAGATTGCACCTTTTGGAGAAAAATCTTTATTGGATGTGGATTTTTTTCATCAATATGGTCCTATGTTATCTGAGTTATTTGATAGAGTAATTTCAAAAGATAATTTAATATATTCTTTTAATACGGGTTTCGGTATACCTTTTTTTAGAAATTTTTTTAATTATTTAGCTAGTCCTTTAAATATATTGATATTTTTATTTCAAAGAAAAGACTTATTAATGTCATATTCGCTTATTATTGGACTTCGTTCTATTATATCTGTGATGACTCTTGTGTATTATTTAAGAAAAAAATTTAAAAGTAATAACTTATTGTTTTTGGGTTTAGGATTACTTTATGCGTATTCTGGATATTTTATAGCATATTATTGGAATATAATGTGGTTAGATGGTATGGTTTTTTTGCCGTTAATTACATTGGGTATTGAAAATATTATTAATAAAAATAATGGATATCTTTATATAATATCTTTAGCATTGATGCTTTACTCTAATTATTTTATTGGGTATATGCTTTGTATATTTTCCTGTATATATTTTTTAGCATATTTAATAATTAAAACAGATAGTTTTAATATTAAAAAAATATTAAAAAAATGTATGTTGTTTGCACTTTGTTCATTAGTTTCAGGAGCAATAAATGCATGGGCTTTAATGCCTATGTATAACGCTCTTAAATCTACTAATGCTATAGTAGGTAGTATACCAATGGAGCAATATTATTCATTTACTATGCTTGATTTTTTTAGAAATCATTTAACTGGGGTAACATCAACTGTATTTTATTCAGAAATGTCAAATGTTCCAAATATTTCTTGTGGCATTTTGTCAGTAGCATTATTTTTAATATTTTTATTATCTAAAAATATATCTAAAAAAAAGAAATTTGTATTTATTAGCTTATTAATATTTTTATTACTATCATTTTTTATTGCACCACTTGACTATATATGGCATGCATTTCATGTTCCAAATGATTTACCATTTAGATATTCATTTATTTATAGTTTTATCCTTATAATAACAAATGCATATGCTTTAATGGATTTAAAAAACATTTCTTTTAAAAAAGTAGTGAGTGTGTATGTTATGTGTTTAATATATATTACATTCGCATATTTTACTAATTTTGAAAATATTTCTAATAGTATGATTATATTAAATTATATATTAATTTCTATATATTTTATTATATATATTTTTTATAAATATTTTCAAAAAATAAAAAAAATATGTCCTTATATATTTCTTGTTGTTGCTTCAATTGAGTGTGTTGTTTCAGTTAATCATAATTGGGATATATCTCAATATATAGATGATTTTTATTATGATTATTATGATATTAGTGATAGTTTAGATTTAATAAAAGAAGAGGATGATGATATATTTTATAGAGTTGAAAAAAATGAAATTTTAACTCATAATGATGGATCATGGTATAATTATTATGGTCAGGCAACATTTTCTTCTATGGCATATAATAAATTATCTGAATTAAATTATAATTTGGGTATCCCAGGTAATTATATTAATTCATATTATTATAAGCAAAATACACCAATATATGATTTAATGTTTGATATTAAATATCAAGTTAATATGCTAACTATTGATAATAGATATGAAATAGCAAGTATAAATTATATTCCAATATATAAATTTAAATATACAACTGGACTTATGTTTGGAGTAAATAATGATATAAAAAAATGGAAAACATTTTATTCTAAACCATTTAAGAATCAAAATAATTTTATAGAAAGCACTACTGGGATAAGGGATACATTATATGAATTAGAGCTTAGAAATGAAAGTGAAATATTTAATTATGATAATGAAACTGTTACTAAACTCACATATATTAATAAGTTTGATAATATTTATATTTATCCAGGTGATTCATTTGTAAATTATATTATAATAAATAATAATATATATTATAAGGAATTAGCAGATTGGGAGAGGATTAATAGGGTTTTAGATGAAGAAAATATTTCAATTAATAATTATTATTTATATGATGAGTATTTTGTAATTAATGAAAAATTAGATGATAAATATGTAGATATATATGTTGGATATGATAATTCTTATTATAATGGAATAGAAGTATATACTATAGATGAAGATAAATTTATAAGTGCATATAATATATTAAAGAAAAATGAGATAGAATTAATAGAATTTAAAGAAAATTATATAAGTGCTGAAGTTAATTTAAAAGAAGATAAAAGTATATATACATCTATACCATATGATAAAGGTTGGGTGGTTTATATAAATGGTAAAAAAATAAATTCATATTCAATTGATGATTCATTATTAGGTTTTGATTTAAATGTGGGCTATAATTATATTGAGTTAAGATATATTCCTCCGTATTTGAATTTGGGAATTATTGTTTCTGCTATAACAATTATATTATTTGTAGGTTATTTAATTATAATAAAAAGAGGAGTTAACAAAAAAATTGTTATAAAATAGTCGATATGATAAATATTGGCTATTTTTAAATAGAAATATAATTATTTTGATGTGATAAAATTTATTCAATGAATTGATATTAAAGTATTGACAACAGTAAAATAGAATAAATTTTGCAGATAGAAGGAAAATCATATAAAAAAAGAAG
>CAZKUP010000055.1:0-7449 GCA_964555985.1 uncultured Clostridium sp.
TAGGTACTGCTATAACAAGTATTATTGCTAATATTACTATTACTGCTAAAAGTTCTACTAAGGTAAATGCTTTATTGTAAGATTTTTTCATTATCTCACCTCCCTTATCTTACACAAACATTATAACATGCCCCCCCCCCAATGTTTGTCAATAGAAAAAGATGAATTTCTTCATCTTTTTTACACTTTTTTTACACTATTTGTTAGTCATTTTATCTATAGTACTTTTTATACTTGCTTCATTAAATGGTTTTTGTAATACATCTATAATTGGATACATAAATGTTTTACTTATTTCATCTTTTGTATCTACTCCTGTAATAATTGCAACAGGTATTTTATCAAATAAGTTATTTTTATCAAGATAATCTAATACTTCAAATCCATTTACTTTAGGCATATTAAGATCTAAAAGCATTCCAACTATTTTATTATTTGTATCATTTTTTATGTAATTTAATGCTTCTTCTCCATTAGTTGCTAATTTTACATCATATAGATTGCTAAATATCTTTTTTACATAGTTTCTAACTATATCTGAATCATCTACAACAAGTATTACTTTATCTGAGTATTCACTAACATCTTCTATTATAATATCATCATTTACTCCAATGTAATCGCATACTACTTTAACTACTCTTTTTATTTCATTCATATATGAATCAAAGTTGTTAAATATAAAGTTAGAATCATTATTTTTACCAGCCATTTCATGATTCAAAGACATTTCTGCTAATGATGTAAAACCTAAGTATTTAGCGTCACTTTTAAGTGAATGTGCATATATAGCATAGTTTGTTAAATCACTATTTTCTTTATATTTATGTAGTTCTAAAACTTTATCATCAACACTATCTAAAAATTCTTGTAAAGTTTCATCATATGTTGCCATATCTCCAAATAATTCAAGACTAGCATCTACATTAATTCCATTATTTATTAATAAATTTTTATCTCTCATAGTATTTATCCTCCTATATAATTATATCATAATTTATATTCTAAAAAAAGACATATATATTAAAAACAATAATAAAAGTATTAAAACAATTGCACTATTAATTTTTTCAGCCTTAGAAGTTTTATATTTAACTCCAACAACCATACTTGCAATATATCCACCTAATAATCCTCCTAGGTGTGCAAAATTATCTACTCCGCTACTCATAAATCCAAATAATAAATTTATAAATATTATAGGTAGTATTTGTTTATTAATTGAATTATTAAGTGTTACTCTATAATTATATCCAAAATAAAGTAATGATCCCATAAGTCCAAATATAGCACCTGATGCGCCTGCTGAAATAGTATATTCATCCATAAATGTAAGTGACATTAGTGAACCAACTATTGTACTTATAAGATATATAAATATATACTTAAATCTACCAAAGAAGCTTTCTATATCTTTACCTATAATGTATAAAGCATACATATTACATAATAAATGAAGTATACCAATATGTAAAAATGCACATGTAATAATTCTATAATAATCTCCATATTTTACAAGTGTTTTAGAAAGTGCTCCAAAATCTACTAGTGTTCTAGTATCTTCACTACCATTTCCAATTATGTACATAAGTAAAAATATTATAATATTAATTATAATTAATGCATAAGTTATATATGGTGTTTTTTCACTAAATACTTCTTCTGCTTCTTTAGCGTCTTTTACATTTTTTTTATTTATATCATTTGTTATTTTAGTAAATAGTTCTATTCCTTTTTCAGTAAATGAAAGTTTTTCATATATATTTGGATATGCATCTATTATTAATTTAGAATCTTTTATATCTTCTTCATTAGCAACTTTAACACATTCTATATTATTATTAGAAATAAGCTCTACATCTTCACCTAAATCTAAGAATAAAGATAATGTATTCATAGATAGAGAAAATGTTTTTAATTTAATTCTTGTCATTATTTTTTTTGTTTTAAACAAATCAAAATCAAGTTGTTCTTTATTATGAATATATCCTGTATTTATTCTTACTATTTTATATGGAGCATCCATATTTTCAAGCCATATTTCATTATTAACACCTCTTAGTATAACTGGATTATATCCTTCAATAGTAATAAAATAATGAAGCAATTTCATAACAAGAACATCTTTATCTCTAAAAGAAACTTCTTCCATAACTCCTCCTATCTAAATTCATTTAAAATATCATAAAATGCTTTTGGAGCATCTTTTGTAAACTCCATATATTCATGTGTAATTGGATGTGTAAATCCAATTGTTTTAGCATGAAGCATTTGTCCAAAATCATTTATTTTCTTTCTTTTTCCATACACAGGATCATTTATTATTGGGTATCCAATATAATTCATATGTACTCTTATTTGATGAGTTCTACCTGTTTCTAGAGTGCATTCTATTAAAGTAGCATTATTAAGTCTTTCTAATACTTTAAAATGAGTTATTGCTTCTTTAGAATTTACATCAGTTACACTCATTTTCTTTCTATCATAACTATCTCTTCCAATAGGAGCGTCTATTGTACCTGTGTCATTTTTTATTACACCTGAAACAAGTGCAATATATTTTCTATTTACTTTTCTTTTACTTAATTCATCTTGTAAATATAGATGCACATCATCATTTTTTGCTACAAGCAAAAGTCCGCTTGTGTCTTTATCTATTCTATGTACAATTCCCGGACGAATACTATTATTACTTAAATTAGTATGATACATAAGTGCATTAACAAGAGTATGAGAATAATGTCCTAAAGCAGGATGTACAACCATACCACTCTCTTTGTTAACAACTAGTAAATAATCGTCCTCATATATTATATCAAGTGGTATATTTTCTGGTAATATATCAGTATTTTCTACTACTTCATTTACCTTAATAACATCATCTACTCTTACAATATAACTGTTTTTTACTGTTTTATCATTAACTAATATATTATTTGTTTCAATTAATTTTTGAATTTTACTTCTACTTAAACCTAATAAATCTATTAAATATTTATCTATTCTAATATCACTTAAATCATTTTCTACTGTAAATAAATTCATCACTATCACCTTTTATAACTAATATATATATCATCATTATCGCACCAACAACAATGCATATATCAGCGAAATTAAATATAGGAAATTCTTCTATTAAACGCATATCTATATAATCAATTACTTTACCTAAGTATATTCTATCTATTAAATTACCAACTATACCTGAAGTTATTAACGAATAACATATTGTATCAAACTTAGATACTTTAGTGTCATCAAATATAAACTTAAATAAAAGCACTAAAGCAATAATACCTATTATTATAAAAAACCATCTACCACCAGATAGAATACTAAAAGCTGCTCCATCATTTTCAACATAAGTAATATATAAAAATTTAGGTATTACTTTTATGCTTTGATATAAATACATTGACTTAGTAATAATTATTTTAATAATTTGATCAACCAATACTAACCCTGCACTTAAAAATAAAATATTCTTTTTCATTCAACTCACCTCTTTTATTATAGCATGTATGAATTAATAAGTAAATTAATGAAGAAAAAAAGAGAAAATAATTTTTTATTCCTCTATATTTTGTATATAATTATCATATGAAACATTAAAATCACTTACATTACCCTTACCAGTAATTTTATATATTAATTCATAATCATTCATCTTAACACTTATTGAATCATCAACATTAATACACATATGTATATTTAATTTTCTATTTGTATAACAAGTTAAATCCTCTTCATTAGTAATATTACTATCTAAACTAACAGCATTTAAATAATCTAAAAGTAAAAACTTATTATCAACATAAGTAAGAATATTATCACCTCTATATTTAATATACTTTCCATCAGATGCTTTTTCTAATATATCAGTATAATAAATATAGTATATACTTCTAATATTATCATCTACTTTTTCTATCAAATATTTTTCATTATATCTTTTTACATATAAATTAATAATTTTATTATCTTTTATATATGTAATCTCATATGAGTAATTACTTGTTTCATTTACAAGTTTATTAGGTAAAGTACACTCTTTATTCATAGTTCTATTTGAAATAGCAAAATAAAATAGAAAAACAAGAATAACTATTAAAGATATTGCAAAAAATTTACTAGAATATTTATCATCTAATTCATTTATTTTTTTAAACATATGTCACCTACTCAAAAACTTTTCCAATAAGATCTCTTTTATTAGCAATTCCTCTTAAAAATGAACATGCATCCATTCTTTTTCTACCTTCTAATTGCAATTCAGTAATAATAACTTCTCCATCTATAGTTTTTATACCTATACCATCATCATATATATTTATAATTTCACCGCATATTGCATTAGAATTATCACATTTACCAGACTTAGAATGCCATAATTTAACTATTTTTCCATCAAGTATAGCAAATGCTCCCGGAAATGGATTAAGCCCTCTTATTCTATTAATAACATCTATTGTTGTACTCTTAAAATTAATATGTTCATCATCCTTAGTAATAACAAATCCATATGTTACTTCGTTCTCATTTTGCTTTCTTGCTACTATAGCATTATTAACAATTAAAGGAATAGTTTTAATAATTAAATTACTTGCAAGTAAACTCAATTTATCATGAAGAACACCTACAGTATCATCATCTTTTATCTGAACACTCTCCTGAGTTATAATATCACCCGCATCCATTTTCAAACTCATCTTCATAATAGTAATACCACTTTCTTTATGTCCTTCAATAATTGCTCTATGAATTGGCGCACCACCTCTTAATTTAGGAAGTAATGATGCATGAATATTAATACAACCATACTTAGGATAATCAAGTATTTCTTTAGGAATAATTTGTCCATATGCACATGTAATTATCATATCAGGGTTCATATCTAAAATGGGTTTATATTCATTTTTTATATTGTTTGGTTGATATACTAAAATATCATTATTTATTGCAAATTCTTTAATCTTAGAATACTTAACAATACCTCTATTAGATGGCTTATCAGGTTGACATACAACTAATACTATATCATATATTTCATTTAATTTTTCTAAAGAAGGAAGTCCAAATTCAGGAGTTCCCATAAATACAATTTTTAATTTATCCATAATACCTCAAATCCATCTAGTATTTACAATTGGCTCTTCAATCTTTTCATCATACTTTGATAGAAAATCAACTGCATACTCTAAAACTGCCTCACTTAAATCAACCTTACTCATAAGAATTGTAGAAACATCAACAGAATTCTTTAATTTTTTTGAAAAAGTATAATCTTCAATATATTTTCTCATAACTCTATCATACTTCTTAATTTTATCTAAATTAACTGAATCACTAGAAGTATCAATAATTCTTTTATAATACTCAACTAACTTTTTACTAAACAAATCATCATCTAAAAACTCACAATTTGTAATAATATTATAACTTTTACTATTTTTTATCTTTTCTAGCATATTACCACCTCTTAAAATAATCTAATAATATCATTAATTGTTATAACAACTATCAAAAGCATTAACAATGCAAAACCAATTGAATGAATTGTATTTTCAGTCTTTTGATTAATTGGTTTCTTTCTAATTTTTTCAATTATTAAGAATAATGCCCTTCCTCCATCAAACGCTGGAAAAGGAATTAAATTAACAAAACCAACATTAATTGATATATACGCTGCTAAATAAATAACATTTTCAAATCCTTGTTTTGATTGTTCACCAACAACATTATATATACCTACTGGACCTGATAAACTATTTATACCTAAATTACCAGTAAATAAATTAGTAATAACCTTAATCATTGATCTATAAATTGAACCAAACTTAGAAAATGAATACTTAATAGAAGAAGTAAATCCCTTCTTTATTTCAGTACTAAAACCTAATCCATAAATATAAGATACACTACCATCCTCTTTTTCTTCCTTAGTAGGTCTAATTACAACACTCTTTTCATTTCCTTTTTTATCTTCTAATAAAAGCTTAACTGAATCACCCTCTTTAGTAAGAGTAAATTCAAGCATCACATCATCTATTGTATGAACCTTTTTACCATTTACCTTCTTAACAACATCACCCTCTCTTACATTAACTTTATAAGCATTGTAATTAGGATTAACATTATCAATGTATGGTTTAGTTTCAGATGCTCCATAAATTATAGCTAAAAGAAATAAAAGAACAATTCCCAATATAAAATTATTAAATGCACCGGCAACTACAATTGTAAATCTTTGCCATACACTCTTAGATTGCATTTGTTTTTCTTTAGGTAAATCTTTATCCTCTTCAATTTCTTCCCCTGCCATTTGAACATAACCACCAATAGGCAATAGTCTAAGAGAATACTCAGTTTCATCATTTTTTCTTCTAAAAGAATATAACTTAGGACCCATACCTAAAGAAAATTCATAGCAGTACACCCCATTTTTCTTAGCAAAAATAAAATGTCCTAACTCATGTATAAATACAGTAAGCCCTAAAATAAGTATAAAATATATTAATGTCATAAATTCCTCCTATAAAATAATTGATATAATTACATATCCAAATAATACAAAAATCATACTGTCAAGTCTATCTAAAACTCCACCATGCCCCGGCATTAACTTTGAAAAGTCCTTAATACCAAAATATCTTTTAATTTGTGAAAAAACCAAATCCCCACACTGACCAAGTATAGAAAGTAAAAGTGTCATTAAAATAACTCCAAATACATTTCCACCTATCATAGTCATATAAAATATTGAACCAACACTCACACCAGCAATTACTCCCCCAAAAGAACCCTCTATAGTCTTATTCGGAGAAATACTTGGAATAAGCTTCTTTTTACCATACTTAGAACCTATAATATATGCAAAAGTATCTGTTAAAGTGGTTACCAAGAACAAATATATTACTAGCATTAAACTCATTTCTCTAACCACTACAAATAAATTAAATGCACTGCTTAAGAATACTATTGAACTAAGCAAATAAAATACATCCTCAATATTATATTTCTTATTATTATGATAATAAATTAAACTTAAGAATAATACCATAAATACAATAATCAACAAAGATGCATTTAACACAAACACCCCATTTGTAAATATATATCCATACAACAACAATACAACATAAAGTACATAACTAATATACTTCATAACACTAGGTATATTTTTCTTAAGCCTTAATAACTCATACAAAGCATAAATACCAAGTAAAATTACTAATACCTTAAAATAAATGCCTCCAAGAAGTATCAATGGAACAGTTATTAACAATGCAATTACTGCACTTATTACTCTTTCTTTCACTATCATCACCTTAATAAAATTATATTACAATTACAAATTTATATCAATACTAAAGAAAAAAATCATTGAATAAATTAAAATGTACCCAATGTCAAGGACTAAATAAAAAAGAGAGAGTTTAGGCAATG
>CAZKUP010000056.1:0-7447 GCA_964555985.1 uncultured Clostridium sp.
GACGATTGTTTCATATTGCAATTTTAGGTCACTATGTCTTGACAAAAGTTAAAAAGATGAATTTCTTCATCTTTTTACACTAGTTTACATTATTATATATATATACTTCTAATTTATTATAGTATTCTTCTTTTGTGCCATTATTAAATATATAGAAGTCTGCATATGCAATTGGACCTGCTTTTTTTATATTTTCTATTTCTGAGATATCTCTGTTTTCTGCTTCTTTATTTGTAAGTGGTCTAATATGTCTTTTAGAAAGCCTTTGGTATCTTATGTTTTTATCTACTATTATAGATAGTACTGTCAAGTTATCTTTGAATTTATCTTTTAATATTTTTAATTCATCCCATGAATATAATCCATCTAGTACTACATTGTCTTTTTTTAAATATTCTTCTATTTTAGGAAGAAGTAATGTTGCGAATGCTCCCATACCATATTCTTTTCTTATTTTTTCTCTCATCATTTTTTCGTTTTCTGGATTTATTTCTAAATTTTCTTCTTTTAATTTATCCAAAGTAACTCCACCAAAATATACACATTTGAATCCTTTTTTTACAAATAATTCACATGCATCTGATTTACCACTACCTGTCATCCCTACTATTGCTACTACTTTATTCATTATTAACGCACTCCTTTAATATATTTATTATTTTTTTGCATACTACTTTTTTATCATATTTATTTACAGCATAATTTCTTATTTCTTTTTTATTATATTTATTATAATTTTTTATCATTTTTATTATACTTTTGGCATATTCATCTACATCATTAACTTTAGTAATAATACTATTTTCTTCATTAACTATTTCTTTTGGCCCCCCACAATCTGTTGCAATTACAGGAAGCCCTGAAGATAGTGCTTCTACTATTGGAATACAAAATGTTTCAAATGAACTAGAAACACATAAAATATCTGACTCCTTATATATATTAGGTAAGTCTTTGTTTGGAATATAACCTAAAAATTCAATATTTTTATTTAATTTTAAGTTATTAACTAATTCCTCATATTCACTTTTGCATTCTCCTACACCAACTATTTTTAAATATACATTTTTATGTCCTTCTTTATTAATGATAATATCAAGAGCTTTTATTAATATATCAAGACATTTTACTTTATAAAAATTAGATACATTTAATAATATTATTTTATTATCTTTTCTATCATTTTTTAGTGAAAAAAGGTTGCAATCTATATAATTAGGCACTAAATGGCAAGTTTTTTTTGTAATATTTTCTACTTTATCTTTTATAGATTTATTAACTGCCATATAGTTATCAGCATTATTCATTATGGGTATTATGTATTTAGTATAATATTTATTTGTCATAATACTTTCTGAATGAGCATGAACTACAAATGGAATATTTTCTTTTTGTTTTATATAGTTAGCTAAAAGTCCTGCTGGAAGAATACTTTCTACTAGTATTACATCAAATTTACCAGTGGTCTTTTTTATTTCTAAATATGCTTTATATCCTGCTTTTATATAGTTTTTATAAGAATAATCTAATGATATATTTTTAAAATTTAATATAGATTTTTTATAAAACTTAAAATTATATAGGGAGTTGTTAAATCCATCTGTACTTTTTTCTCTTATAAAATTATTTACTTCTTTTAAACCAACTCTTTCAATATGTAACATAGTTATATCTATATATTCACTTAAACTAGTTGCTTGTTTTATAAAATAATTTCCCCATAATGGATCTTTTTTATTGGGATACCATGATGGTATAATTAATACTTTTAGTTTCTTCATAAAATTACAACCTAACTATAAAATCCTATTTTTTCTTTAACTATATTATACTTTTCTTCTGCTTCTTTAATTACTCTACTTTTTCCTTTTAAAAGCATTTCATCTATTATATTACTATTGATATAATAATTATATTTTTCTTGTATAGCAAGTAATAATTTTTCTACTTCATCAGCAACTTTAGTTTTAAATTCTCCATAATTTTTACCTTCAAATTCTTTTTCTATCTCAGTAATATTTTTATTTGTAAGAGAAGAATATATATTAATTAAATTAGATATGCCTGGTTTATTTACTACATCATATTTAATAATCATTTCACTATCTGTAGTACTTGACATTATCTTTTTTCTTGCTGTTTTTACATCATCTAACAAATATATTATTCCCTTTTTATTTTCACTAGATTTACTCATCTTTATACTAGGATTTACTAAATCCATTATTTTAGTACCACTTTTTGTAATATATGGCTCAGGTATTTTAAATGTATCACCATATTTTTTATTAAATCTTGCTGCTAAATCGCGAGTAAGTTCAACATGTTGCTTTTGATCTATTCCAACAGGTACATAATCTATATCATATAATAATATATCTGATGCCATTAAAACTGGATATGTAAATAATCCTGTTGTAAAATTTTTATGTTTACTACTTTTATCTTTAAATTGAGTCATTCTAGATAATTCTCCAAAATAAGTATTACACTCTAAAACCCATGCAAGATTAGTATGATATGGGTTTTGAGATTGAACAAATATTGTATTTTTATTTGGATCTATTCCACATGCTAGATAAAGGGCTAAAAGACTTTTAGTATTATTTAATAATTCATCTTTTTCTTTTGGTATTGTTATTGCATGCATATCTGCAACGAATATATATGAATCATATTCATTTTGCATATTAGTCATTTGTCTTATTGCACCAATATAATTACCTAATGTAATATTGCCTGTTGGTTGCAAGCCTGTTAGTATTTTTTTCATAATAACCTACTTTCTTAATTCACTAATTTTACCTAGAGATTTTTCAAACTTAGGTAAAACTCCTATATTATTTGTTCTATGTACTGGTAATTGATATATATCATGTCCCGGATATTCATTTCCTTCTATTATAGTTGGGCCATTTTCAGTAATAGCAATATCCCATCCTACATATCTTATTTCATCTACAACTTTTGCACATTTTTTTGCAAGTGCGACTGCTTTTTTATACATAGGTACTTCAAATCCCACAATTTTAGTATTAGTCATTGGATGAGAGTGATACACGTTTTTTAATTTATCTACAGCAGGATATTCAATTATACCTGTTTCTTCATTAATAGGCACAACCATACCACCACCATTATAATTATCAACTATATATCCATGATTTCCTATTCTTTGATATGAAGCGACTACTCTTACATCTCCATCATATCTATGTACTGTAATAATTCTTACTGTGTTTATTGCATATGGATATAAATCATTCATTTTTTTGCATTGAATAACCACTTCTTCTACTAATCTTAAATTCTTTTTTATTAAATAATCATATAAATCGCCATCAAACTCTTTTGGATTAATCTTTTGCATATTATCTCCGTGAGTGCCATTTATAGGTTTACAAAATATTAAAGTTTTATTTTTAATAAATTTATTAAACTCATCTTTATTATTATCTAAAATAATATATTCTCTATTTAAATACTTTTTAAATTTTTCATTAAACTCACTTTTATTTAAAAATATATGATTATATTCTTTATTATTATAATATTTAACAAAAATATTATTTTTACCTCTTGTTAATACAGTTTCTCTTTCTTTTGAATTTAAATTCCACATTTCAAATAATAAATAATCTACATAACCAGATTGATAAAAAAATGCACAAATAATTATATCAAAAAAAATAAATATTTTATTCTTACCACTTCTATTATGTATTTCATCTATAGTTTCAAACATTCTTTTAAAGTTCATATTTCTAATTCTTCCAAATAAATATTTAATTTTATTCATATTTCCTCCAAATTTACTTACTTAATTTTTTTATCTTTTCTTTTTCAAATACTTCAGCATGAATTTTAAGTACTTTATTATTATCTGAATTAGAATAATAATTAAAATACTCTCCATTATCTACAAGTCTAGATAGGACTTTATAAAACTGAGCATAAGACACTCCAAAAGTATCTATTTGATAAGGTATACTTAGTTCATATTTTAATATATTTATTTGTCTTTCATCAACTCTTACATTCTTACCATTATACTTAAAATAATAATCTCTTCCATTTTATAAAAATATACTTTATTATCCATAAACTCCACCATAAATAATATAACATAAAAAAAAAGAAAACTCTATCATTTAAGATAAAGTTTGTGACTTTTGAGTTAAAATATTCTAAAATACAATTTTCGAAAGAACAGGATTATTATAATCATATTTTTTTATGAATTAAAAATAACATTCAAAAATTTTGCTATTTCTCTTACTATATCGTCTTCGTATTTCTACTTCCTTTCTCATATCTTGTCAGTGTCCTTCTTTTGCATTCACCAGTCAATCCTAAATGTTCTGATATTTTATCTTGTAATAAACATCTTAATTCCCTTACAAAGGCAATTCTTGAACCTTGAGATAAATCTCTAAATTATGATTTCACATACATTTTATTACCTCCTCGTATATTATTCAATTTCAATCAAAAAAAGATTGAAATATACGATAAAAGTATCTATTTCAATCTTTAAAATAATATTTTTAATTCATTTTAGAATTAGAAGTAAGAATGATTAATCATTCAATTTTTTTTAGTTTTCTTATAAAATCACAGAATTTCTAGTGTTTTAAGCACTTTACTTTCTATCCCCATTCTTGATTGCGGCTTGTGCTGCTGCTAAACGAGCTAGTGGTACTCTAAATGGTGAACATGATACATAATCTAGGCCAACTCTATGACAGAACTCTACTGAAGATGGTTCTCCTCCATGTTCTCCACATATTCCTAAGTGTAAATTAGGTCTTGTAGTTTTTCCTAATTTTACCGCCATTTCTACTAATTTACCAACACCATTTTGATCTAATTTAGCAAATGGATCTTGTTCAAAAATTTGTTTTTGATAATAATCATCTAAGAACTTAGCAGCGTCATCTCTACTAAATCCATAAGTCATTTGTGTTAAATCATTTGTTCCAAAACTAAAGAATTCTGCTTCTTTTGCAATTTCATCGGCAGTAAGTGCTGCTCTTGGGATTTCAATCATTGTACCTACTTGGTATTTTAATTCTACATTAGCATTTTTTATTATTTCATCAGCAGTGTCTACTACTACTTTTTTTACATATTTAAGTTCATTTACATCTCCAATAAGTGGAATCATTATTTCAGGTTCTACATTTAATCCTTCTTTATTAACATTTATTGCTGCTTCAATAACTGCTCTTGTTTGCATTTTTGCAATTTCAGGATAAGTAACTGCAAGACGACATCCTCTATGTCCCATCATTGGATTAAATTCCTTTAAAGATTCTACTCTATTTTTAAGTGATTCAAAACTCATACCTAAACTTTCTGCAAGTGGACGAATTTCTTCATCTGTATGAGGTAGGAATTCATGTAGAGGAGGATCTAAATAACGAATTGTTACAGAATATGGTGCCATTGCTTTAAATAAACTTTCAAAATCACTTCTTTGATATGGAAGAATTTTTTCTAAAGCTTCTTCTCTTTGTTCTTTTGTTTCTGCAGAAATCATTCTTCTAAAGTTAAATATTCTATCTTCTTCAAAGAACATGTGTTCTGTTCTACATAAACCAATTCCCTCTGCTCCAAATTTCTTAGCTTGAATTGCATCTCTTGGAGTATCTGCATTAGTTCTTACCTTTAATCTTCTAACTTCATCAGCCCAAGACATGAATGTTTCAAAGTCCCCACTTATTGCTGGCTCTACAGTTTTTATTTCTTCACCATATACATTACCAGTTGAACCGTCTAAGCTTAAAAAGTCTCCTTCATGATATACGATACCATCTTTTGTAGTAAGCGTTTTCTCATCTTCATTAATAACAAGTTCACCACAACCACAAACACAGCATCTTCCCATACCTCTTGCTACAACAGCAGCATGGCTTGTCATACCACCACGAACAGTTAGTATACCATTTGCAGAATTCATTCCTTCTATATCTTCAGGACTAGTTTCTAATCTAACTAAAAGAACATCTTTAACTCCGCTTTCTTTTGCTTTAACAACATCATTTGCAGTAAAGTAAATTTTACCAGTTGCTGCTCCAGGAGATGCTGCTAAACCTTTTGCAATAATTTTACCATTTTTTAAACTTTCAACATCAAATGCTGGATGAAGCAATTGATCAAGTTGCTTTGGTTCTACTTTCATTAAAGCTTCTTCTTTAGTAAGCATTCCTTCACTTACAAGATCTACTGCTATTTTTAATGCAGCTTGTGCTGTTCTTTTACCATTTCTTGTTTGAAGCATAAATAACTTACCATTTTCAATTGTAAATTCCATATCTTGCATGTCTTTATAGTGATTTTCTAATAAATTAGCAATTCTATTAAATTCAGCAAAAACTTCTGGCATATCATTTTCTAACTTACTAATTGGCTCAGGAGTTCTTATACCTGCAACAACATCCTCACCTTGTGCATTTATTAAATATTCTCCATATAATTTCTTTTCACCAGTTGCAGGATTTCTTGTAAATGCTACACCTGTACCACAATCATTTCCTCTATTTCCATATACCATTTCTTGAACATTTACTGCTGTTCCCCAACTACTTGGTATATCATTTAATCTTCTATATACTATTGCTCTTTCATTCATCCAAGAACGGAATACTGCTTTAACTGCTTCAATTAGTTGTACTTTAGGATCTTGTGGGAATTCTTCTCCTGCTAATTCTTTATAATTTTCTTTAAATTTAAATGTTACTTCAACCATATCATCAGCAGTTAATTCTAAATCACTAGTAACGCCTTTTTCTTCCTTAATTTTATCAAAATATCTTTCAAATGAAGACTTAGGATAACCCTTTACAACATCTGCAAACATTTGAATAAATCTTCTATAAGAATCATATGCAAATCTTTTATTATTTGTTGCAATTGCAAAACCCTCTGCAACTTCATCATTTAAACCTAAGTTTAAAACTGTATCCATCATACCTGGCATACTTGCTCTTGCACCACTTCTTACTGATACTAAAAGTGGATTACTAACATCTCCCATTTTCTTACCAGTTTTTCTTTCTAATTCCATGACTTTATCAAATATTTCATTAATAATATCATTGCTAATATTTTTACCATCATCATAATACTTTGTACAAGCTTCTGTTGTGATAGTAAACCCTCTAGGTACAGGCATTCCAATATTAGTCATTTCTGCTAAGTTAGCGCCTTTTCCACCTAGTAAATTTCTCATTTCTTTTTTGCCTTCTTCGAAAGCATAAACGTATTTACTCATATATTCACCTTTCCTTTACGCATAATTTAGTATAGCATAAAAAATATTTATACTTCAACAAATTTTACTATTCTTTACATATATTTTTATAAGTATAGTTAGTATTTACAGCCACGACAAAGAATAGGTGAGGTTTTCACTTATCTTTTTGTATTAATTCATTATATGAAT
>CAZKUP010000057.1:0-7413 GCA_964555985.1 uncultured Clostridium sp.
TTCTTTAACAAACTATTTTTTTACTCAAAACGGGAACTTCGAATTAAATTCAGTCGATTTTTATAAAAATTTAAAATTTAATCTCTCATTGACTGTGAATTGTAACATTTTTTACTTCTTTACATTTTAACCTATTGCTTTATAAATAAAATCTAATATAAATAATATAGAGAATACATATATTATTGGTGAAACTTCTTTACCTTTTTTATTTACTAAATTAACTATTGCATATAATATAAATCCAAATTGTATACCTGATGTTATTGAGTATGAAAGTGGCATCATTATTATTATAAAGAATGCTGGTATTGCGATTATTTTATCTTTAAAATTTATTTTTACAATATTTTCTATCATGTCTACTCCAACAAATATAAGTATTGGTGCGATTGCGGATGTTGGTACAATTGAAACAATAGGATATAGGAATAGTGATAAAAAGAAACATATACTTGTGCTTACTGCAGTTAGTCCTGTTCTTCCTCCTTCATTTATTCCTACACTACTTTCTACATATGTTGTTATATTACTTGTACCTAAAAGGGATCCTATAATTGATGATATTGAATCAAATATTAAAGCTTTTTCTAATTTTTTTGGCATATTTCCTTGTTCATCTATTTTAAATATACCTGCTTTTTTTCCTGTTCCTATAAATGTACCTATTGTATCAAATAAATCTGATATAACAAGTGTAAATATTGTCATTATAACAACTATTATGCTTTTATCTATAGTAAATAGTCCTTTGAAATCTAATTTAAATAGTGTTGGTTTTATTGATGGTAATATTTGATAATTACTAAATTCAGGTAGTTTTGTAACTCCTAAAAATATACCTATTATTGTAGTAATTATTATTGATTTTAAGTATGAATTTTTTTTATTTTTAGATACTAGTATTGCTGTTATAATTATTCCTATAAGTGATAATATAACCCCTTTATTATTAAATATTGATATTTGTGGTACGACATCTTTTGATAATGCTATACCATTATTTATATTTGATACTGAAAATTCTATTATACCTGCGCTTTTTATACCAATATATGTAATAAATAATCCTATTCCTACTGTAATAGCTTCTTGCATAAAACTAGGTATTGCTTTTATAACTTTTCTTCTAATACTAGTAAGTGTAATAAAAACATTTATACATCCACAAATAAATACCATTGCAAGAGCTTGTTGCCATGAATATCCAAGTGATGAACATATTGTATATGTAAATAATGCACTAAGACCTATTCCTGCACTTTGTACATATGGTACATTTGCAAATACACCTAAAAGAAATGTTCCTATCATTGACGCTAGTACTGTTGCAACATATACTGAATTATAATCCATTCCTGTAATAGAAAGTACTTCTGGATTTACAAATATAACATATGACATTGCCATAAAAGTTGTTATTCCTGCCATTATTTCAGTACTTATTGTTGTTTTGTTTTCTTTTAATTTAAATATTTTTTCTAACATATATACTCCTATACAAATAAATTAATTATTACACCACTAAATGCTCCAATAAAATATGTAAGTAATAATATATTTATATTCTCTTTTAAATCTTTATTATTTTTAAATAGTACAAGTATTGCAACACCACTACCTGTTAATAATCCTGATATTACACTTGAATATGATATTATATTATTAATATATAACTCAGTAAGTATAACTGATGCACCACAATTTGGTATTAAACCTATTAAACTTGATATAAATGGCGCAAATATGTTTTCTTTTAAGAATAATTTTTCTATAAATTCATTACCAAATGTATCCATAATATAATTTAAAATAAATGTTACAAGAAATACAAATAAATATGTTTTTAATGTATGTTTAAGTGATGAAAAAACTATATTTTCTTTATCACAATGACAATGTTCAGTATCACATATTTCATAATTTGTTTTTTCTAATTTATCTTTTTTAAATAAATAATCTATTACAAAACCACTAATCATACCTATTAAAAATTTAGGTATTAATAACTTTAATATTATTCCAAGTGATACATTTTCACTTAATAATATAGGTATCATTTCATCACTAGTAGATAAATATATTGATATAAGTGTTCCTAGTGATAAAATTCTTGTTATATATAAATTGGTTGCTAAAACAGAGAAGCCACATTGAGGAATTATACCTAATAAACTTCCTATTAATGGCCCAAATTTATTTTGTTTACTAATTAATTTTTTTGTATTTTTAATTAATTTATGCTCTATTAATTCTATTAAAAGAAACGCTATAAAAAGAAATGGTATTAAACTTAATGTATCTTCTATGGTATGTTCTATAATATGTAATATATTCACTATAAATCACTTCCTAATACAAGTATTGTACCAAATTTATTATAAAATGTCACATTATTTTAAATATTTATTTCTAATATATTATTAAAATATATTTTTGTATTATCTTCTAAAATTAAATACTTTTCTACTATATTTATTTTTTTAATATAACATATTTTTGTTTTATATTCCCCACCATCTTTTAATTTATCTTTAATAAAATAAGTTATATTTATTTTATTATCTTTATTATCTTTTAACAAAATTAACTTATTGTTAATTTTAATCTTATCATCATTATTTAATATTATTTTCTCATCAACAATTCTTGATGTTTCACTAACAAGCGCTTCAAATCCAGTTAATGCACTGAAAGGAGAAAACTCCGCACTTCTTTTATATATACTCATTCTTTTATGTTTAGGTTCAAAATGTTTAATATTAATTATATCACTATAATCATTCATTCTTTATGCCCTCCTATTTGTTTATTCCTTTCTATTGTAGTCGCTCCACTTTCTAAATTCATTCCTTTTAATACTGCATTTTTACCAAATTTATTTTTTAAATCTATTACTACTTTTTGAAGATATTCTTCTTCTAATTCACTCTTTTTTTGACTTTCTAACTCATTACTTACTTTATCAGTATCACTAAATAAACTAAATTGCTCATATATAATATTTTCTTTAATATCAGATTTGTTTATTGTAGCAAAACTAATACCTATTTTTCTAATTAAAAGGGTTTTATCTACTATTTTATTATATAATTCCACTGCATATTTTATTATTAATTCAGAAGAGGAAGTATAATGATTTATATTTATAGAACTACTAGAGGGCTTAGGTACACATCTTCCATAATGATCTATACTTACCTCTTTTGAATAATTACTATTTATATTAGAAATATCATAATTTATTATTAAAGATATTTTATTAGTAACAAGTCCTTTCTTCACTAAATCAAGCGAAACTAAGTCCGCCATTTCTTTTACTATTATTAAAGAGTTTTCATATGTATAAGGACAGTGTAATACTTGAGATGTACCAATGCTTGTATTTTCGGGTTTGTATTCTTTTATATCTTTCATAGTACATATTTCATATCCCCATGCATGATCAATTAATATTTCTGCATTGACACCAAATAATTTATATAATAAATCTTCATTTTCTAGAGAAGTTCTTGCTATATCACCCATTGTATATATTTTATTATTTTCTAATTTTTTAGCATAACCATTTCCAACTCTCCAAAAATCAGTAAGAGGTCTATGATTCCATAATTTCTTTCTATAACTCATCTCATCTAATTCACTAATTCTTACTCCTATTTCATTAGGAGATGCATGTTTTGCAACAATATCCATTGCTACTTTAGCAAGATACATATTTGTACCAATCCCCGCAGTAGCAGTAATTCCTGTAGTAGTATAAACATCTTTTATAATCATAGAAATAAATTCTTTTGGAGACATTTTATAATAAGATAAATATGAAGTGATATCACAAAATATCTCATCAATTGAATATACATATATATCTAAAGAAGAAATATATTTTAAATATATATCATATATTTTAGTACTATAATTCATATAATAACTCATTCTAGGTGGTGCGATAATATAATCTATTTTCTTAGTAAAATCTTTTTTTAAAACATTATCATCATAACTTTTACCAGTAAATTTATGACCAAATATATTTTTCTTTCTCTCATAATTTACTTTATCTATTTTTTGCACTACCTCATATAATCTTGCTCTTCCACCTAAACCATATTGTTTTAAAGAAGGACTTACTGCTAAACATATAGTTTTTTCTGTTCTACTACTATCTGCAACTACAAGATTAGTTGTAAGTGGATCTAATCCTCTTTCTACACATTCTACTGAAGCATAAAAACTTTTTAAATCAATACATGCATATATTTTATTCATTTCTTCACCTATTATATTTTTTACATCACTATATAAATTATAACAAAATATTAAATGTTTGTCAAACAAATGTTTGTAAAAAAGATATTTATCCTTTTAAAGTAAAACTATCATTAACTAATAGAGTACTATAAATGAATAAAATATCTTTATTATTTAAATCTATATATTTAGAATAATTATCACTGCTTATATATCTATTATCAATAACAGTAATCTTTTTATAATATGGTATTAACAAAGGAGTAATACTACTACCAAATGAATCTCTAAATATTACTAATTCTTTATTATCTAAACATTTATTATTAGTAATTTCTATATATGAACTCGCACCATCTAAATATATTTCGTAAGTATCTAATAAATTATCTAAGTTATAAACTTTATCTATCTTATTATTTTCCAAATAATATACACTCGCACTTTCAATTATATCATTATATAAATAAGTAATTTTCTCAGGATTTCTTTTTAAAGCAGATTCTCCATAATATACTCCATAAAAATTATCAAATGTATTTTCTTTATAAGAAATATCTTTATAATCAAAATTTAAATTCTTACTTAACTCTTTTATTACCTTATCTAAATTTTCTTGTTTCCAGTGAGTATCTGTTTCATAATAATCTTCTAATTTCATAATATCTTTTATATCAATATTATTTATATTAAGTTTATTTATAGAATCAAATATATAATCATAATCTATTTTAATAAACTCTTTAGTATCTAAATAATAATTTTTATCAGGTACAATCATAATATGAAAATTATTAGATGTATTTTCTTTTAATTTTTCTATTTTATTTATAAAATTATTTATAGAATTATAATTAGTTGGATAATTAGATTTAAATATATAATTATCTTTTAAATATATACCATTATTATCTAATTTATTTAAAATTTTATAATTATAAAATGCTTTAATACTTCTAAATGTATCTCTTATAGGAAAATGATCTAAAAAATAATTATCTAATTTAGTTATATATTTTGAATCTAATGAAAACTTAGGAAAAGTATTTAATTTTCTTCTTTCAGAATAACTTATTTCTAAATCTTTAGTAGTTATTTGTAGTACTGAAAAAATAACTATAAAGCAAATAAATGAATATGTAATAATTTTATTCATAACTAAAACCTAAAATATAAAAATGGGTTAAATGATGCATCAATTAAAAATGAAGTAATAAGCACTAATAAAGCTATATAAATAACTGGTTCTGATACATCAATAACTATTTTTAATTTTGTTCCTTTCATTATATTTATTATATTTTTTATTAATGGAGTACTTGCTATAATTGATATAATTATAAGTAATAAATTACTTTTTAAATAATATAAAGTTAAATTATCTATAAAAGAAATATTGTTTAAATAAAACATATTTTTTAAGTTAATAATTATATCACTAACATTATTTGTATTAAAAATTAAAAAACTTATTATAATAATTATACTTGTATAAATATATTTAAATACTTTTGTTTTATCTAAATACTTTTTTATAAAGAATTTCTCTATTATTAAAAGTATACCAAAATACATACCCCATATAATAAAGTTATAACTCGCACCATGCCAAAATCCTGTTAAAAACCAAACAATTAATATATTTCTAATTAATTTTATTTTACTTACTCTATTTCCACCTAAAGGAATATATACATAATCTTTAAAGAAACTAGATAAACTAATATGCCATCTTCTCCAAAAATCAGTTATAGAAGAACTTATAAGTGGATAATTAAAGTTTTCTTTAAAATTGAATCCAAACATTTTTCCAAGACCAATTGCCATATCAGAATATCCTGAAAAATCAAAATATATTTGAAGTGTAAATAAAATTGGTTTTAACCAAGAAGACACAAAAGATACTTCTATTAAATCTTTAACAATTTCACCTAATACATTAGCAAGTAATACTTTTTTTGATAACCCAATTACAAATCTTCTTATACCTACACTCATCATACTATAACTAGTATTTCTATTTTCTATTTCTTTTAATATATCTCTATATCTTACAATTGGCCCTGCTATTAACTGAGGGAAAAGACATACATACATCATAAAATCAGTTAATTTTTTAGCAGGGGGATGATTTTTATTATAAACATCTATTATATAAGCTAGTATTTGAAATGTATAAAAACTTATTCCAATTGGCATTACTATATATGTAAATGGTATATTAGTATTTAAAATATTATTAATATTTAATATAAAGAAATCAGTATATTTAAATATTAATAATTGACCAATATTATAAATACATGCAATTATTAGATATATTTTTTTATTAGTTTTAAATATTATTTTACTAAGATAATAATTAATTATACAAGAAGATATAAGTATAATTATATATTTTGGTTCTCCTAAAAAATAAAATATTAAACTAAAAATAAGTAATACCATATTCTTATATTTATTTTTAGTTATAAAATAAATAAATAATAATATAGGTAAAAAATAATAAATAAATGTAATACTTGAAAATAACATAATACCCTCCAAAAAAAGATTTTCAATAGAAAATCTTTATAAATTATTAAATGCAGTTACTAACTTATTTCTTGTAGTTTCATCCTCAACTAACATAAGAACAATTAAATCTCCCTTATTCTCAATAACTACATCTTCATCTTCAACTCCTGTACATAGCCATTTTCTAGGGTTAACATTATCCTTTATTTTAGTTTTAATTTCTTCAATATTAGCATTTTCTTTTGCTCTTATTAATACTACAGAATGAGCAATTGAACCAACAGAAGATTCACTTGCTAAAGCACTTTCATATTCTATATCAGATGTTCCTAAAAATCTTTCTATATTTTCATTTGTAACTGAAACATTAGTAAGCATCATTGGTCTTTCATCTTCAGGTATATCAGCATATAATTTAGTCATTATATCTTCAAGCTTACCCTCTACATTTTTCTCATTACATCCAGTAATCATAAAAGCAAGTAAAAATACTGATAACGCTACTGCTAGTTTTTTTAACATACATTCCCTCCTATCTTCCTAATAGATTATACCATGAAATATTTTTTATGCAAGTGCTTTTATAAAATACTTAACTTTTGTCAAGACATAGTGACCTAAAATTGCAATATGAAACAATCGTCT
>CAZKUP010000058.1:0-7110 GCA_964555985.1 uncultured Clostridium sp.
ATTTGGTTTTAATTCTTGTATTATTTTAAATTTAAGCATAAAAAATGTCCTCCTTCTTAGAAAGAGAACATTTAAGTTTTATATAAAATAAAAACTTACGAACTTTAATTGGTTCGTAAGTTGTTTTCAAATGGAGCATTTGATAAATGGGTTATGCACACTTTTGATATATAAATTCATTTGTATTTGATGTATCAATCATAACGTACATAATATAAATTATCAATAGGAATAATAAAAAAAATATTATTTTTTTAGGAAAAACACTATTGTATGCTATAATATTAATCAAAGGAAGTGATTTACATGCTTGATTATCCGAGAGTTATAGAAGTTCAATTTCATAACAAATGTAATTCAAATTGTTTAATATGTCCTTATAAAGACATGAATTATAATTATGAAAAAATGTCAAAGGAATTATTTGAAAAATTTTTGAGCGAAATTGATGAGAATAAATTAAAAAGAATAATACCATATCTAAACAATGAGCCATTTTTAAGTACAGATTTTATAAATATGGTAAAAATGATTAGAAATAAATTTAAAAAAATTGAAATAGAAATATCATCTAATGTATCTATGATAAAAGAAATAGATATTGTAGAAATGAGTAAACTTAATATTACAGAATTAAGACTAAGTGTTTTTGGGTATGAAAAATCGACTTATAATAAAATGATGCCATGTTTAAACTATGAAAAAACATTTAAAAAATTACAAATGATTAGTTCAGTAATGAAAAGTAGTGATACAATTATTTCAATAGTTATGATAGATAATGGTGAAATAAATGAGCAAGAATTTATTAATATGAAGTTTTTATGCGATAAATTAGGCTTTAAATTTGAAAGATGGGGATTTTTAGATAGAAGTGATAATGTAACATACAAATCTAATAATATTTATAATGAAAATGTTTCATTTTGTGAACAAAATAGACCATCCGAAAGAATGCATATTCTTTCGGATGGAAGAGTTATATTTTGCTGTCAAGATTGGTCACATTCGTTAGTTGTAGGTAATATTAACAATAATACTATTAGTGAAGTATGGAATAGCGAAACTTTTATAAACGCAAGAAAATCATTATATGATAAAGAAAAAGATAGTCCGATGATTTGCAAAAAATGCAAATTAGGACATTAAGGAGTGGCTGTGTATGAATAAAGTTGGAATTTTTTATTTTAGAAGTTTATTTTCTCAGTCTGCAGCTTCATTATCAGTTGGAAAATTTTCTGACTATTTATTAAATAGAGGATATAAAACAAATATATATCTATTAAAAAATGATGATCATTCAGTAGTTCTTTCAAAATATGATGAAATAGTGAAAAATGATATTATAATTTATAAAACTAATTACAAAGATTTTGAATATGGAATTCGTATGTTAAACTTTTTATTTAGTAAGTCTAATAAAAAAATTTATTTAACAGGTCCATTTGCTCAAATGAATAAAGAAAGAATGCTAAAAAAATATACTTTCATTACAGATATAATGGATATTCAAGATAATAACGAAATTAATAATATTTTTCCAATATTAGAACAAGTAATAAAAAAAGATAGTGTCATTTATGGTGTAGATCGAGAGATTGAAATTCAAGAAAAAGGTCATTATATAAATTTAGAAGCCTCAACTGGTTGTATATATAATTGTGCCTTTTGTCATATAAAATTAATGGATTATACCAAAAGTGAAAAAAATATAGAACTTTTAGTAAATGAAATAGAAGAATTGCATAAAAGATTGGGTAAAAATTATTTTATATTTAATGATAGTGTTTTTTGGAAAAATAACCATGATAACGAAAGAATAGAAAAATTTATAAAATTATTAAAAGAGAAAAAACTAAATATTTATTTCATGATTTATTTATCATTAACTATAAAAATTAGTGATGATTTATTAAAAAAATTAAGAGATGTTGGATTAATAAGGGTTTTCTTTGGAGTCGAAAATATTTCTAAAAGTTTTTCAATTCAAAATAATAAATATACGTCTGCAAGTGATACTGAAAAATTTATTAATAAATTAGAAGAATTAGGTATTAGTTATCACATAGGATTTATGTTATTTAGTAAAGAAACTAGATATGAAGAATTGCAAGAAAATATTGATTTTCTTTATAAAATTAAAAAACTATTTAGACCTGGTATGTTAGTAGAAAAAATGAGAATATTACCAAATTCAAAAGATTCTAAATATTTATATAATGATGAAAGTAAAATTGATAAAGCATATAATTACTTAATTGATGATCCAAAAACAGAAGAATTTTATATTATAGTTAATCAACTATTTTCAAACATTAATATTAGAAATTTTGAACAATTCTTTTCTGGAATAAAAATTGCTTTAACCATTATAAAAAGGGAAAAATTAATGAATAATTATATTGAGTATGAAAAAAAGTATAATAATGTACTAAATATCATTAATGATGGTGTATTTAGAATTTTATTAAAAGAGTTAAAAAATTTAAAAATAGATAATACTGATGTTGAACAAGTTAAAAATCTGTATTCAATAGCAGAATCTAATTATATTGAATTTATGAGTTATTTAAAACTTAATAATAAAATAATTTATGAGACTATACCTCATGGAATGGAAGATTTAAATATATGGTAATAGGTATAGAAGGAAATGTTCATGTAGGTAAAACAACATTTATTAAAAATAATTTTAATGAATTTAATATAATAAAAGAAATACCATTTAATAAAAAGTTAAACGATTATGACAGACAATTGTATTATATAGAAAACGAAATCAAGAAAAAAGAAAAATTATCTAACAATACTATTTTAGATAGAACTATAATATCAACAATACTTTATACATTTTATACAAATTCATTAAATGTAGATGAAAAAAAGAAAATTATTGAAATCATTGAAAGAAAAATAAATGAAGATAAAATAATTTTGCCAAGCATTATCTATTTAATAATATATCCATATAAGCTTATTTCTTTAAATCATTTAAAATTAATGAAAGAAAAAGGCACACAAGATAGTTTGATAGATTATAGTTATTACTTGAACTATTCATTATTTTTTTCTAATTGCAATTATGCTTCTAAAAAAATAGTTAGAACTGAAGAGTATAGACAAATAATGGTATATAATTCAGATATATTTAAAAATATTACTACTCCTCCAAGAATTAATACTAAAATTTTACTAGATGGTGCACCAGCAATAGGAAAGTCAACAATTGGGAATTATCAAAAGAAATATCAATATATAAAAGAATTTAAATATAAAAAATACACATTAAGTGATTATCAAAATCAGATAGATAGTATTATAGAAAGAATAAATATTTTAAATAAGGAAAATATATTGTTAGATACTAGTTTTTTAATGGGAATAACACATTTGTTTTATAATGAACAAACTTCACAAGAATTGAAATTAGAGATGATTGATAAAATTATAGGAAAAGTATTTTTAAATAACTACATTACTAAAATAATCTATTTAGTATTAGATAGAGATAAACTTATTGAAAGAAAAAATATGGATAAATTTAAAGAAAGAAAACATTTTTTTGATAATCTTAATTATTTAGAATTAGAAAAGAATTTTTATTATATTTTAGATAAAAGATTAGCTAAAATGTCAAATATAAATTTTTTGGATGCAACATATAGTATTGAAAAATTAAGTGGCATTATCGAAGATATTCCAGATAAGCCATTATTACTAGTTGATCTTTTCTATGAAATAAAGGAAGCAATTAAAGAAGGTGAATTATGATGTTATATTTTATTTGGTTTTGTATTATACTACTTATATTCGCAAATCTAAAATCTATGATTAGATTATATAAATCATATTTGTTTTTAAAAAGAAAACATAATTTATCGATTGATAATAATGAAAAAATAACTATTATAATACCTGCGATGAATGAAGTTAGAAATGTTGAAAATTCTATAAAATACTTCAAAAGTTTAGATGATTTATGTAATGTAGTATATGTAACTACTTCAAAAGAAAAAAATAAGGCAACATATAATAAAATTAATAATGAAATAATAAGACAAAAAACCAATAATATTTCGGTTGTTAATTGTCCAAATATTATTGGAACTATGGCTAATCAAATAAATTATGTACTTAAGGAATTAAAAGATGAAGAGATTGTTGCTATTTATAATATAGATTCTCAACCTGAAAGGAATACTTTTAAATATGTACTAAAAAATATTGATGATAATACAGTTTTACAACAAGTAAGTTTTTTTGATGATGAATTAAAAGGAATTATGAAAAGTGCTGAAAACTGGCAAAATAGATGGTCTATCGTTTATGAAATGGGCAAATATTTAAATAACAAAAAAATAGAATTTAAATATTGCATTGGTCATGGTTTATTTATTAAAAAGAAAATATTTGATAAAGTTGGGTATTTTTCAGAAGATGAAATAAATGAAGATAATGAGTTTGGTTATAGATTAAATATTAATAATATTTCAATTAAACCAATTCCTTATATGGAACAAGCAGACTTTGCTAAAAATAAAAAAATATATATTAAGCAACAATCTACTTGGATAAATGGTCCTTTATATGCTTTTAGATATTATAATAATAATGTTAAATCCTTAAAAAATTTTATTCTTTCTGTTTTAAATTTTAAAGCTTTTTTATCATGGTGGTTATTTCCGTTAATATGTGATTTATATATATTGGTTTCTGCTATATATAGTATAAAATATTTTATTTTGTCATTATTTTTAGTTTTCATTTATATAACAGGTATCAATTATTTTTCTAATAGTTTATTAATTAAAACAAAATATATTAAGACTAAATATAAAGTTAATCTAATCTCTGATATATTGTTTTTTCAATTGCATACATTTGGTAGTTATATAACACTTTATAAATTAATTATAGGTAAAAATAATATAAAAAACAAATATAATACTGAAAAATAATTGTAAATTCCAAGTATTTGTTATAAAATATATTACGAAAAAAGGAGGATGAATATTCATGGAAAATAAACAAAATTTTAAATTAATTGCTCATGCTCTAGTTAAGCTAGAAGATAAATATTTACTAATTAAGAGAACACCGATAAAAAGAGGTAAGCCAAATTCTTTACCAGAATATTGGGATATTCCGGGTGGAATGGTAGAGGAAGGTGAAACACCTAGTAGTGCTGCAATTCGTGAAACTAAAGAAGAGGTAAACTTAGATATTATTATAGGACCAATATTACACGAAGATAGTAACTATGATAAAGCAAAAGGTACTGTTTTTACTAGAATAGTATATCAAGCAGAATTATTAGATGGACAAAATGAAAAGAATATTATATTGCAAGAAGATGAACATTCTGAATATAGATTAGTAAATAATATTAGCGAAGTAGATAAACCAGTTGATTATTTATATGATACAATAGAACATGCTAATACGTATAACTCTGGTGTTAAAACATTAAAAATGACTAGAAAAAGATAATCTAGTCATTTTTAACTTTTATTTTTGATTTTACTAATTTTTTATTTTCAGATAAACTTTGTATATAATTTATTGCTTCTTCTAAAACTTCCTCTTGATTTAAATTATCTGTATTTATAATAAAACAAGGTAAAGATGGATGTTCTGATATAAATTGACTCATGGAGTCATATCTTAAATTTCTAATTTTATCTAGTGATAAATCGGGGTCATTTTCATTTCTTGTTTTTATACGCCTAATTCTTTCTTCGTTAGAAACAGTTACAATAATAGCCGCATCAAAGAATACACCAAGTTTAATTAATGTTTCAAATACTGGTTTAGAATTTATATCTCCATTAAAAGCATAAGCAGACAATAATCCCCTGTCTATAATTAGATTTTTATCAGCCATACATTCTTTTATATATAAAAGACTTAATCCTGTAAAATAGCTTTTTAAAATGTTAGAGTTAGTTTTATTATAAACTAAATCTTGAATATGATATATTTCATTATATAAATAATTATCATCACCTTTTACATTAAATAGTTCATATATTGGTTTATCTATATATTCGTATCCTAATTTTCTAGATAAGTTTTTTGCTAATGTTGATTTGCCAGCCCCATCTAATCCATCTATAGTAATTATCATACTAATCTACCTCCCCCAAATTGCTTCTTATTTTAGCAATTTTTGTGTATAAAGTCAATATTTATGATAAAATAATTAAGAGGAGCGTGATAGTAATGAATGGAAATAAAATAATTGTTCATACATTAATTAAAGATGAAAATGGTTATTTAGTAACTAAAAGATCAAAAGAAGAAACAACATTTCCAGAATATTGGGATATTCCAGGTGGGCTAGCAGAATATGGAGAATTACCAAGAGAAGCATTAATTAGAGAAACAAAAGAAGAGATTGGACTTAATATTATACCAACTAGGGTTATACACGAAGATAGTAATTTTGATAAGACTAAAAATCTTGTTTTTATAAGATTGGTATATTTGTGTGAATTAAAATCAAAAATAGAAGATATAATTTTAAAAGAAGATGAACATTCCGAATATAAATTTATTAATTCACTAAATGATTTAGAAAACGAAAAAATTTCTCCTTTTCTTATTGAAGTATTTAGTAATTTGTAAATATTATTAATTATATTTAGTATTTGATTTAAAAGAATCTATTATAAAAATTACATTGTATTTAATTTCAACAGGATATGGGAATAGCACCATTTTTTTACAAAATCCTTATTTTATAAGCATTTTTCGCAAGAAAATTGGTGCAAATAATTTTTTGCACTTGCAAAAAAGCATACTTTCGTATGCAAAAGGTATGCTAATTTAATAAAAATCCTTTATTTTAAAGCAAAAAATGGTATGCACTTATTTAAAAATAGGTGCTTTTTCTATATTCTTATCACTTTTAATATTGTCATCATTTTTATTATCACTTAATAATAGATTTGAATATTTATCTATAATAATATTAGGTAAAAAATCTTTAACTATATTTATATCATTATTAAAATATTCAATTAGTTGTGGTAATAAAAATTCAAAAAAATAATTCATTAATATACCCCCCTTATATTCTTTAATAAAAAAATGAAGCAAGTTTTTATG
>CAZKUP010000059.1:0-7020 GCA_964555985.1 uncultured Clostridium sp.
TCTTTAACAAACTATTTTTTTACTCAAAACGGGAACTTCGAATTAAATTCAGTCTATTTTTGTTAATTCATTGTTAATTTACACTTGCGATACAAACTTATGTTTGATATAATTGTATAGGAACATTTAAATAGTTTAGGTGCTTGCCACTTTCTTTAATTTATATATTTTAAAAAAGGAGGTGGTCATTATGAGTAAAAAAGATGCTTTAATTTTATTACTTATAATCATAATATTATTACTTATATTAATTATATTTGAAATAATAAAAATAGCACCATCTCTAATGAGATAGTGCGCCCTATTTAATTTGGTAAGCACTTAAACACGCAAATATTTAAGTGTTCCTTTTTTATTATATGAAGTTTCCTTCAACATATACATTATACTATTGTAACTATTGAAAAGTCAATATTTTTTATTTTTGAATTTATCAATATTATCTAATTTTTTAATTTTATATGAATAATTTCTATACATAATTAATTCATTAATAATGCAATCAATTATTGCATTAATTCTTTTTAAAAAATAACAATTTTCTTCCCATAAATATGCTATACTACTATAATCAATATGAATAGATTCTATATTACCATTATCATTATGTATTTTAATTGTATTAAGCGTTTCATTTAACTTTATATAGGAAGATTTCATTTCGTTAATATTATTTTCGCTTAATTTCATTAAATCACTAGAATATAGACTTAAAAAATACTTTTTTAAATCCTCATTATCCATATATAATATTTGATGTCTATGTATAAAATTTGAAGTAGATATTTTATTTAAATTAACAAAACTTTTATTAATCTTATATGGTAATAAAATAGAACATTTAGAAGATTGTATATACACTTCATCTACTTCTTTTGGTAATATATAATGAAATGCTCCATTTCTTAAACTTATTTTTTTAGTTGTATCAGGTAATATTATTGGTCTTGAGTTATCACATTTATTCAAATAATGCTCAAACATTTCAGTCTTAAAATCTATAATCCCATCAGGAATCATATTAAAGTCTATTTTATTTTTAAATACTATTTTAAATATTGTATATAATGGACTTAAACTATATTCATCCATATTTTTTAAATTGATATCTTCAAATAATCCAAGCACTAATTTATAATAATTGTATAGACTAATATTATTATTTTTTAGTATTGATTGTAATACAGGTAGATAAGATCTAAGTGAATGAGAAGATATTGTATAGGGTAATTTCTCCTTTTGAATTTCATTTATAGTATAATATTTAAAAAAGTCTTCTAATCCATTTTCTTCTTCTAAAGATAATATTAAAGAAAGAACATGTGGTCGTAATGGAGTAGGCACATTTTTTCTAATACCATAATCATTTAATAAATTAATAATATCTTCTTTATCATTACTATTTACTTTATAAAATGCGGGAGATTTGCCTTGAAGAAGCATCTCTTTTTTAAAATCTATTATTTTATTATAATATTCGTATTCATTTGCATAAGTGTTATTATAATAAAGTATAAACTGATTACAGTCATAAGTAAAATAAGTATATGTATTAAATATAATTTTGTATAAATCGCTTAATTCTTCTTCATTTATAATATTTCTTCCATATTTATTAAATATATTAAAGTATGTTTTAATACTCATTAAGTTATTTATTATCTCCTTTTGTTCTTCTTTAGATTGTATTTCTATATTAGATATTTCATCTAGTTTATTAAGTAATTCTTGCTTTTTATCTTTATTTAAATAAGTAAATTTTTCTAATTCTATTTCTTCTAATATTAATTTGGTTAAGTTATTTTCTATATTTAAATTATTATTAAATAGAAGGGTATAGTCATTATTTGTTTTATTTAATTTATTATTTATTTCTTTTTTGTAATCATCTAGGTTTGTATTAATTGCAATACTACTTAAGTTTATTATTTCTTTATTAACAATATTTATTAAAGTATAAGTATTTACTATAGATAAATTTATATTATTAATTAAATTTGATAGGGAAGAGTTAATGTTTATTTTTCTTTTGCCTAAGTAATATTTTAATGTTTCAATTCTTAAATATTCTTTATTTTTTTTTATTTCTTTTAATGCAATTAATTTATATTTTAAATTATCATATATGTTATTTAATTCATCAAAATATACTTTTAGTTTTAGTAATGATATTACACTATCTAAGGTGTTGTTTGTATCTAAATTAGATACTATATTTATTATTAATTCTTGATACATTTTAAATTCATTATAAATATCATCTATATCTATAATAGAATTTATTTCTTTAAATAATATCTTATATTCATCTATTAGATTATCTACTAATTCTTTTTCTTTTAAATCTAAATCTTTATAGTCATCTATATTTATATTATCAAATGGATTAACTATATCTTTAGATTTATTTTTTTTAAATATATTAAACATAAAACCCCCTTAAAATAAGTTATATTATACCCGAATATATGTTTTTGTAGGCGAAACATTTGTTTGTAAAATAAAAACACTTAATGTTTCTTATCTTCTACTAATTTAATTATATATTTAATTCTTAATTCTATTTGATTTGTTATTTTATCAATTCTATCTTTAGATAATAAATTATTACTTGAAAGTATTTCTTTTGCTTCTTCTATAAATCCATTTAATTTATTGATATCTAACCAAGAAAGGTCTTTTATTAAATTTAATTGTTGTTTTTCGTATTCTTCAAATGGTTTTGTTAAAAAGAATTCTCCTACATACATATCGTTTTCATCAAACCATAAAGAGCAACCATTATCAAATATTGGTGCGACTGATTCAAATTCTAAAGTTTCAACATTTCTTATTGCTCCAAAGTTATTAAAATGTCTATCTTTATTAGCTAAAATATAATCACATACTATCATTTTATCTACTAATATTTTAGCGTTTTTTATTTTTAATTCGTTTAAACATCTTATATAATGATCATATTTATTTTCATTTTGATTAAATTCAAAATATTCATTTATTTTCCATGCTGGCACTAATTCAGTGGATTTTGTAACGAAATTTTTACATATAGATACTGCTTTATTATTGTCATATATAATATCATATTTTACATACTCATTTTCATTTAAAATCCTTTCATATAATTTTGTAGCAATTAGTTCATTAAATGGTTCTTGATTGAAAATTTTTCCACCTGCTTTTATTAAATATCTATCCCCATCAATTATTTTCCATCTTTTTTCATAGTTACCATTACTAGTCATATCAGGTGTATTTAAATTTAAATTAAGTGAACTTCCATTGCCATTAAATAGTAATTTTCCTATATCTTCTGAAAAACTATTATCAAAGAAATTAATATCTTCCCATAAAATATCTTCATTTAATCTTTTTACCCAATATTGGTCTGATAAAGATAGACAATATGCTTTTGAATCTAATAAATCGAAGCTATCTTTATCATATATATTACTTTTATGTAAAGCTTCTTTTAAACCATTTCTAGATGCAGGAATTTGTCTATTTTTCCACCATTTATTAAAATCATTTTTATCTATATTATTATGTTTAATTAATCCAAATGGGGCATATATTTCATTTTCTTTGTAATTTCTTTTAATATTTATTATTATATGCTCTTCTTTATCATATTCAAAATCGAATATCTTTTTATTTTTATTCATCAAAGTATATATGCTCATAATTTCACCTCATTATTTATAAAATCTACTTATAGTATATCATAAAAAGAGTATTAATAATACTAATTACTTTTTTAATATCTTATTTTTTGATATATCTATATTATCTTTTAAATTAAGTATTGTTTTAACAAGTCTTTTAGTAATGTTTGAATTAATTGATGCATTGTTTAGTTTAATACTTTTTTCTATATAATTTGCAATATAGAATGGTTCTTTTTCTAAAAGTATATTTGGTAATATAATAATTGTATTAGATGTAAAATATAAAGATGGTTTTTTGTAATTGTTAATTATTATATTTAAATTTTGATAGTTATATGGAAGATATATTTTGTTTATATTATTTCGTGTAATAGCATTATTTTCATGTTTTAAATCAATTATTAGATTATCCACTAATTCTTTTTCTTTTAAATTTAAATCTTTATAGTCATCTATATTTATATTATCAAGTGGATTAACTATATCTTTAGATTTATTTTTTTTAAATATATTAAACATAAATCCCCCTTAAAATCAGTTATATCATACCCGAATATATGTTTTTGTAGGCGAAACAAATGTTTGTAAAATAAAAACACCTCAGGTGTTCTATTTTCTTTTAATTTTAACTAGGTAATTACTTATATTAAAGTTATTATTCATGGCAATTTCTATAAGACTTTCATCGCTAGCTGACTCTATCTCTGTTATTTCTATTAAAGAACTTCCAAAACCACCTAAATAGTATTCTTCTTCTTTTAGTTTTATTAAATCTTCTTTTAATTTCTTAATATCTAAATACATAACTCCTCCACAAATGTTTTTATACTATCATAAATTTGTAAAAAATACTAGGTTAGTTATTGACTTTAGATGAAAATAAATGTAATATTTATTTATAAAACGTTTGGAAAACATAGTAGTAACTGATTTATTTTAAGAGAGTTAGTGTTTTGGTGCAAACTAATAATAATAGGTTATGAATCTACTTTCTAAGTGGCTTTTTGCCCGGATGATTCCGTTATCAATGAGAGTATAATTTAGGATGGTACCACGACTAGTTCGTTCCTATGGTGGTATTATCCTTTTTAATTTAGAGGAGGATATATGATTGATATTAAATTAATAAGAGAAAATAGGGAACTTGTAAAAGAGAATATTAATAAGAAGTTTCAGGATGAGAAGATATCTTTAGTAGATGAAGTATATGAACTTGATAGGGAGTATAGAAATATTAAAACTACTTGTGATGATAAGAGAAAAAGAAGAAATGAAGTAAGTGCTTTAATTGGCTCAATGATGAGAGAGGGAAAGAAAGATGAAGCATTAAGTCTAAAAAATGAGGTAGTAGATATAAATAAATATCTTGAAGAAAAGGAAATTGAAGAAAAAGAGTTGGAAATAAAAATTAGGGATATTATGTATAAAATACCTAATATAATAGATGAAGGTGTTCCAATAGGAAAAGATGATAGTGAAAATGTAGAAATTAAGAAGTATGGTGAACCAAAAGTACCTAATTTTGAAATACCATATCATGCTGATATTATGAATAAGTTAATGGGTCTTGATAAAGATGCCTCAGGAAGAACTAGCGGTAATGGATTTTATTATCTTATGGGAGATATTGCAAGACTTTCATCAGCGATGCTTAGTTATGCGAGAGATTATATGATAGATAAAGGTTTTATTTATTGTATTCCTCCATTTATGATTAAAAGTGATGTTGTAAGTGGTGTAATGTCTTTTAAAGAAATGGATAATATGATGTATAAAATTGAAGGAGAGGATTTGTATTTAATTGGTACATCAGAGCATTCTATGATTGGTAAATTTAAAGGAGAAATTATTAAAGAAGAAACTCTTCCTATTACAATGACTTCTTATAGTCCATGTTTTAGAAAAGAAGTTGGAGCGCATGGTATTGAAGAAAGAGGTATTTATAGAGTTCATCAATTTGAAAAGCAAGAAATGATAGTTTTGTGTCATCCTTCTGAATCTATGGATTGGTATAATAAAATGTGGCAATTCACAGTAGATGTATTTAGAAATATGGATATTCCTGTTAGAACTTTAGAGTGTTGCAGTGGTGATTTAGCGGATTTAAAAGTAAAATCTTGTGATGTTGAGGCATGGAGTCCAAGACAACAAAAGTATTTTGAAGTGGGATCTTGTTCTACTTTAGGAGATGCACAGGCAAGAAGACTTGGAATTAGAGCAAAAGGAAAAGAAGGAACATATTATTTACATACTTTAAATAATACTGTTCTTGCAAACACTAGAGCGCTAATTGCATTAATTGAAAATAATTATAATGAAGATGGCTCTATAAATATACCTAAGGTATTAAGACCATATATGGGTGGAAAAGAAAAAATTTTAGTTAAATAAAATAAATAATGATTAATAAGTTAAATAATTTATTAATCTTTTTTATTGTGGTATAATTCATTTAAGGTAGTGATAAATATGTATGATGTAGTTATTATAGGTTCAACAATAAATAGAATTATATGTGCACTTTCTCTTTTAAAAAATGGTAAAAAAGTTCTTATTATTGAATCTAATAAAGTAAAAAATGAAATAATTAATATGCAAGATGTGGTTGGGTTTTTATCAAGTAAATATTGTAATATGAGAGATGAATGGTTAAAAGAGATTGATAATTTGGGTGGAGTAATTGTATATGAAGATGTGATTTCTATGAAAACAAATAAAATAAAAAAAATAAAAACTAATAAAAACACTTATTCTACTAAATCTATAGTTTTTGCTTTTGGAAATAAGAGAAAAACATTTGAACTTGATAATGAAAATAAATTTATTGATAAAAATATATTTTTTTGTTTAAATTGTGTGCATGCTATTCTAAGAGGAAAAAGAGTATGTGTATATGGTAATAAATATGATGTGTCTGATTTGGTTGATATATCGAATATTTGTAAAAAATTAATAATTATAACTGATGATAAGGGATTTGATAATAGTAAATATGAAAAATTAAATAATACTGTTGTTTATTTTGAATCTAAAATAGTACAAATTAATGGCAATGATTCAATAGAAAGTGTGATTATAGATAGAAAAAATAGATGTATTGATGTAGATATACTTTTTATAATGAGTGATTTTGTACCTAATATGTTATATTTTGATATTAATAACTATGATGGTATATTTATAGAGGGGAATAATTTTGGTAATGATATTACAAAATTAGTACTTGAATATTTAGAAAAATAGTATTTTTCAATGAATTTTACTATATTTCTTTATTTTTTTTGCGAATTTTCCTATATTTTGTGACTTTTTAGTGAAAATGTTACATTGTTGTAATACAATTTTATATAAA
>CAZKUP010000060.1:0-6989 GCA_964555985.1 uncultured Clostridium sp.
GTATTATATCATAATGACTTTTTTTGTTGTCTACTCTATAGGGTGCATTTCATTTTTGCACTTTTTTTACCATTTAGTATATCTTCGCCTTCTTTTAAAGCTGCTTTTAACTCCCTTGTAGGTTTAGGATTTACTACTTCAAATGGCACCCCATCTTTATTTATTAATTGCTTTATAGCCATATTAATATATGTACTCATATTTAAACCTAAACTATTTAAAATACTTGTCGCAAGTTCTTTATCTTGCTTATTTACTTGTACACTTATAGCAGTTGTTAAATTTTCCATATCGTACCTTCTTTCTATATAAATATTATCATTATATATATAAATTGTCAATAAAATTTATATGTACTATATTATATTTTGTATATAATTAATATAAAATATTAAACATTTACTAATTTCCTTATCTTATTTATTTACTTGTACACTTATAGCAGTTGTTAAATTTTCCATATCACACCTTCTAAAAAATATATATATTTTAATTAAATAAAGTCATATAATATTTTATATAAATTAAAAATAAAATTTTTACAACTACCTAATCTTAAATAAGCAAAATAAGAATTTAAAGTAATATTATAATCAATTTTATTTTTTAACATTTTTCTTAAACTTCTTCTTATCAGAAGAAATAACACCCTTTAACAAATCATATTGTCTTTGATACATAATTCCTAAATTTTCTATTTTCTTATCTAATAGTTCAGTAGACTCACCATAAGTATAATTCTTACCATTCTTTCTATTAAAACATTTAGATGGATTAGTATATAAAACTCTAACCATATCCATAACCCTTTTCTCAAAAGCACATAAACTTACATTAGATAATTTTTAAAAAGTTCTTCTAGTAATATATTTCTCATAATTAGTAGGATTAATATTATATGCCATATTAACCAAATCAGCTTGAAGGCATGCAAGTCTATAACTTTTTAAAATATAATTTACCATATTTAATAATATCTTTATCACAATTTTTATTTAATAATTTATAACAATCTTCATTACTAAATTTTTCTATTATTATATTATTATCTTTAATTTTACATCCTAATATTTTCATTAAATCTACTATATTATAATATTCAGTGCCATTTTCATCTATATTTTTAATACTATCAAATAATATTGTATATAAACTAAATATAAAATTATTACTATTACCCTGTTTTAAATAAGCACAGTAAGAAGTTAAAGTGGCATTATAATCAATATTATTTTTTAACATTTTTCTTAAACTTCTTCTTTGTCTATATAATGTTTTATTAACAGGAATAATTTTATTTTTACTTATTATAAATTTCCATTTACAAAAAATAAAATTATTACACTTTATTATTTTTGTTTTATTACTATTTATAATAATTTTATATTTATTACATAATTCTTTATATTTATTAAGTATTTCTACCGCTTTTTCATATGAATTAACCAAAAAAATAGTATCATCCATATATCTTTCTATGAATAAAGAATTATATAATAAATAATGATCTAATACATTAGGTATAATACTTGCCTCTCTTTGAGCTATTTCTATACCTAAAGATATACCTTTATCTATAAACAAATAATCTTCTATAACCTTAATACAATATTCATCTTTAATATATTTTAAGTGAATATTATGTATAACAAAATGATCACAATTATGAAAAAAATTAGAAAAATCTATTAAAACAATATATAAATTGTCTTTATACATATTATAAAACTTTTCTAATTTCTTTCTAACCCTATTAATAGCAAAAATAAAACCCTTATTAATAATAGACGCTCCATTATCATAAATAAGATTTGGATTATATATAGGTAAAATTATTTCATTACAAATAACTTTATGAATAAGTCTATCATTTATATGAGGAGCGTCTATTTCTCTTTTTTTACCTCTTTCATTTATAGTGAACTTAAAAGTATCTCTTACTTTATAACAATCATTTTTAATATTATAACAAGTAGTAGCAATATTAGTTAATTCATGCATCATAAATAATTTAGTAGATCTTTTCCATCTAACACCATTACAACACTTAGATGCGTAATACATAACTTTATGAAAACAAAAAGCATTATCAATATTAGAATACATTTCACTTCTTTTATTAATAACATCAATTCTTTTTTGTTTTCTTCTCTTATATCTTGCTTCCTTTCTATCTTTACTAGTCATAAAAAAAATAGTAAGATTATTACCTACTATAAAAGATAAACATAACGTACTATATAAAAAATATAACTCAAATAAAGGTTCATTTTATAAATATACCAACCCATGAAATTATAATAAATGACCAAAAAAATAACCATGCAAGAAGCGTCCGAGCAAGTACAACGTTATGTTTCACTTTAAGAATATATATATTCTAAGGTTATATCAATCCTTTCTTTAAAAAAGCAGATAAAGCGTTAAAAAACAGCTTCATTTTACCTGTTCTGCAATTTATACAGAAATCCGGAGAAACGCCGTTACTATTATTAGCATTATTGTTATTGTTCCAATTGCCATCAGAGTTAACATTATAGAAATTGTTATCATTATTGCTATGAGCCGAACGAAGCCACCACCAGCACAAACGATCATAAAGACACGCCCGCACCCAATTTACATTGATACACCTATTTTTAAAGCCTATTGAATTAATAATCCAAAGGCTTTAGAAACCACTAAATCAAATAATTCCTTATCAGAATAATCTTCCTTATACAATTTATCAAATTTCTTCTTATCAGAAGAAATAACACCCTTTAACAAATCATATTGTCTTTGATACATAATTCCTAAATTTTCAATTTTCTTATCTAATAGTTCAGTAGCCTCACTACGAGTATAGTTTTTCCCATTCTTTCTATTAAAACATTTAGTTGGATTAGTATATAAAATCCTTACCATATCCATAGTTCTTTTCTCTAAAGCACATAAACTAGCATTAGATAACTTTAACAAAGTTCTTCTTGTAATATATTCCTCATAATTAGTAGGATTAATATTAAATGCCATATTAACCAAATCAGATTGCAAACATGCAAGTTTATCAATAGGTTGCTGATAAATACGTGCCCATCTAGCAGATAATTTAGAACATAAATTCATAATCTCAGTTTGAAGTTCATAAGAATTATCTACATACTCTAAGCCACTAGGTTTTCTTTTAAATTTAGGAACTGACATAATCTCTTATAGTAAATAATAATATATAAATTTTATCTTACTTTCTCCTTTCCAATTACATAATACAATAACATATAAAATTAATCAACATATTTACTAAAAAATACCAAAACTTTACATAATATTTGACAAATAATCACCTCATGGTTCCATGAGAACCATGAGGGCTTACAAAAAAAGTCCCCTCTTTCTCTTATAAGAGAAAGAGGGGATTATCATACATATTATTTATACCTTGGGTCTTTCCTCACTTCCGTTCGGAGCGCGACCCTACTTTATTTACTTTTAACAGTTCATATTAGGGATTTTTATTTATCCCTTGCTTTTTATGTTTTACAATTACTTTACATAGCTTTACATTATTTTACGGAGCTAGTCGGAAAGCCGGAGAAACGCCGCCACTAGAATTAGCAATATAGCCATTGCCCCAATCGCCACCAGAGCCAACATTATAGAAAGAGTAACCATTAAAGCTATGAGCCGAACGAAGCCACCACCAGTTTGCAGAACCATTTAGTTTCTTAATAGCTACTGAGTAACTAGATGCACTTACTCCTGCTTTTTGATAATAATCTAATTGTCTTGATGTTCCTATTGATGTATCATATCTTGAACTAAAGTCTTCATATATTTCTTCTCCAGATAATAAGTATAGTTTTACACCTTCTGTTGTGAAATTGTCTGCATCTTTACTTCCATGACTTGATATTACTTTTGTATCTATTATTGCATTGCTTAATTCTTTTGGTAGTGCATTGTATATTGTTCCACTTCCTTCTATTCCCTCTACTACATTTAGATAACTATACATACTACTTGCTGGAAATCCATCTTTATTCCATCCATAATCATATTGTGTGCCATTATATGTTCCACTTGGATTCATATTATGTGTAGTTATTACATCAGCAAACTCTAATACAAAGCCACATGCTGTTTCAGACTTTCCTTCTGTTCCAGTTGGAAATGCTTCACTACATGGTTTTGTATTTGCTATTCTTAATGTATGTGTGCCTAAATCATTGGATAGTGATACTTCTTTTGTATCTCCTACTTGATATGGATATTCTCCACTTTGTATTGCTGCTATTATTGTTGGCCAACTATCATTTGCAAAACTAATAGCATTAATACACTCATCTTCTTGTGCAGTAGCACTATTTTTAGTGCCTCCACATACACTTAACCCTTCAAACTTTCCCTTTCCTTTTACTGTTACTTTTGCTGTGTTTCCATCAAATTTAATTGTACAATTTTCATAATCACTGCTACTTAGTTTTGCAACACTAGAGCAAGTTATTTCTTCATTTTCTTTACCTAGTACTGTATTTTGCATTTTTGTTTTTTCTGCAGTACTTGCTATCATTTTTACACTTGTTTCTAGTGTTGATTTTTTGGATGAGTTTATTACATCCATTATTTTTGGTACTGCTATTACTAATATTATTGCTAATATTACTATTACTGCTAAAAGTTCTACTAAGGTAAATGCATTTTTCTTTTGTTTTTTCATAATCTTTTCCTTCTATTCTTTTTATATCTTAATATTATCATATATTTTTTGATTTGTAAATTCATTTTCCTTTTTTTTATTCATTTAGTATTTTAATTATTTCTTCTTTTGTATTTGAATTAAATATTTTTCTTTTTATTTCGTTTGATCCTTCTAATCCTTTTAAGTACCATGCAATATGACTACGCATTTCTAATACTGCTGTTTTTTCTGGTTTAAATTCTAATAAATAGTTTAGGTGTTTAAAACACATTTCTATTTTTTCACTTTTTTCTATTTCTTTAGGTAATATTCCTTTATTAAGATAATTAACTATATCTTTTATTAACCAAGGATTTCCTAGTGCTGCTCTTCCTATCATAACAGCATCACAACCAGTTTCTTCTATCATTCTTTTTGCATCATATATACTTTTTATATCTCCATTTCCTATTACTGGGATATTAACAGATTCTTTTACTTCTTTAATTATATTCCAATTAGATAGTCCTTCATATCTTTGACTTCTAGTTCTAGGGTGTATACATATTGCACTTGCACCTGCTTTTTCACATAGTATTGCAACTTCTTTTGCATTAATACTTTTATCATCCCATCCACTTCTTATTTTTACTGTAACAGGTATTGGTACGGATTCTTTAACACTTTTTACTATGTCATATATTTTTTCTGGATTTTTAAGTAGTGCCGCTCCTGCTTGTGCACCTACTGCAACTTTAGGCACTGGACAACCCATATTTATATCTATTATATCTGGTTTCATTTTTTCATATATTATTTTTGCAGCAGTTACAAATGATTCTTTATCACTACCAAATATTTGTTGACTAATTGGTCTTTCTTTTTCAGTCATATAAAGCATATCTTCTGTTTTTTTATTTTCATAACATAGTGCTTTATCACTAACCATTTCTGCATAAATAAGTCCTGCACCCATTTCTTTAATTATTCTTCTAAATGCACTGTTGCATATACCAGCCATAGGCGCTAAAACAACATTGTTTTCTATTGCTATATTTCCTATCTTAAACATTTAACATATTCCTTACTTTGTCAATTACTTCATCAACAGTATCTCCAATAACTGGTATACCATTAACAATTACAAAAGCTCTTTTTACTCCTACTGCACACATACTTTGACAAGCAACTTGTATTTTAGCAGTATTATCAAGTTCTTTTAATTTTAAAACTAGTTGTTCACTATCAAATCCACTACATTTATTACATGTTTTAAATTCATTCATAAATCTCACCTACATCATTATTTTTTATTAAATTCGCATTCGCATCATCTAAATCAAGATGACATTCTAAATATGCATTATCTTGTACTTTTACATATACATTTTCAAGAATTGCACTTTTTTCACCAAATACTTTTAATTTTACAACATCATTATTATTTAAGTTATATTTAATTGCATCTTCTTTATTTATATGTATATGTCTATTTGCAATAATAACACATTCTTTTACTGTAATTATTTTATCTTTATATTCAATTTTAATACTCTCTGAACCCACTAAATCTCCAGAATTTCTAACTGGTGGATTAATTTTAAGTAAATATGAATCTGTCTTACTTATTTCAACTTGTGTATACTCTCTAAGTGGTCCAAGTATTCTTACTCCATCAATTCTACCATGTTCAGTAATTAAATTTACTTTTTCATTACATGCATACTGACCTGGTTGAGTTAAATCTTTAAATTTAGTAAGAGTCTCATCTTCAAATAATTTTTTATAATCCTCTTCACATAAATGAACATGTCTTGCTGACACTCCAATATTTATTTGCATTTTTCATCACCATAATAAGTATATCATATTTATTATATTTTTTCATATATTTAATTGAGGTGACAAAATGAATAATAATTATTATAATCAAATGTACCCATCTAATTATCAAGCAATGACTCATGGACAACCTACTCAAAATATAAACACAATGAGTGAAGAGCAATCTTATATTGAAAATATAATTAGATTAAATAGGGGGAAATTTGGAAGGTTTTATATGTCGTTTCCTGATTCTCTTGAATATAGAGATAGAGTTTTTTCAGGAATTATTGAACAAGCAGGAAGAGATCATATTATAATTAGTGATCCTACTACTGGAAAATGGTATTTACTTCTTTTAATTTATTTAGATTTTGCTGAGTTTGACGAAAAGATTAATTTTATTAAAAATTTCTAATTATATATGTAATACTTTTTAGTTTTACTAAATATCCAGTAAAATAGAATAAATTTTGCAGATAGAAGGAAAATCATATAAAAAAAG
>CAZKUP010000061.1:0-6956 GCA_964555985.1 uncultured Clostridium sp.
TTCCGCCTTGCAGAATAAAAATGTTCTAAACTCACTATTTATTTCATATATATTAATGTAATAGAAAGTGAGGAAAAAATATGGAAATATTAAAAGTATCATCTAAATCTGATGCTAATAAGGTTGCAGGAGCACTTGCAAATGTATTAAGGGAAAAGAATAGTGTTGAAATACAAGCAATAGGTGCTGGAGCATTGAATCAAGCTGTAAAAGGTATTGCTATAGCACGTGGTTTTGTTGCACCAAGTGGTAAGAATTTAGTATGTATACCAGCTTTTTCCGATATCACTATTGATGGTGAGGAAAGAACTGCTATTAAATTAATTGTAGAAGCTAAATAAGCTTCTTTTTATATTGTTTGTTTGAATAAGCTTAAACTTTTACAATTATCTCTTGTAATATCATGTTTAGAAAGCAATTCTTGTACAGTTATTTTTTTACTAAATACATCGTTAATATCATCAATAATTCTATTTCTAGTACTAGATAAGCTTTCATTTTTTAATTTTGAGTATAATAAATATGCTTTTAAAGTAGATTCTATGTATTTTAAAAATTCTATTTTTTGATATATTTTTACTTCGTCATCAGTGTATTTATTTTCTTCAAGAAATAATATGCCTTTACATAAATGCTGAAGTCTTAAGTAAAGCATATTTTTGCTATTAAATTCATCTTGCGCAAGTCTTTCTAAAAATATTGATATTACTTCATCATCTAAATATGAAATACTATTATAAGAATTATTGTACTGAGTATGTGCAATTTCATGAGAATATATTTCACGAGATAAATTATTTTTATTAATACATATATGATTTACTAATAAATTTGATTCAACGCCAGGTATATTGATTTTTCTTAAGAATGTCATTCCAAGATTGGTATTGTTATCATTATACTTGATTTCTGTAATTGGTATATCAAAAGGATTAACTAAAGGTTTGTTTTTTATTTCTTCTATTTGTCTTTTTTTTATAAAATAGAATCTACTTATTTTTTTAGGATAATATACTATATTTCTTAATTCAAAATATTTGTCATATAATGCTTTAACATCTTTTTTTACATTATCAAAATCAATACTATTATCTAATAAAATACTTCTATTTATATTTTTTCTTAATTCATCATTTTCTTCTATATATCTTTTTATAATTTTTAAACTGTTTTCAACTATATATGTTGAGCCTAAATTTTCTAATTCATCACACATAATATCACCCCTTATGTGTAATGTATTATACATATTTTTTAGAAAAAGTCAAAGAACAAACATTTGTTTGTGTAAAAATATGTTTTTTTGATTGACACATTCATAATAAAATTATAAAATTATATCGTTGAATAGAGGTTATATGAAAAAGAGTGTTGTAAATAAAATATGTGAATATATAGTTTTAGTATTATTACTTATAGTAATATATAATATTTCTATGATTAATGTATCTGATATTGTAAATGAATCAAAACAAGATACATTTATTAATATTGCTAAAATGGTTATTAATACTGCTAATAAAGATTATATTACTACAAGTGATGAAGTTGTATGCAATATATCAAATGATAATATAGAGTATTGTAGTATTTATATTGATAATGACGAAATAAGACTTACTTTAAAAGGTAAAAATGAGTTTGAAAATATGAATGTTTGTAGTAGTAAAAAAGATGAACTAAGTATTATGAATAATTGCTATGATAAATGTGTTATAAGTGATATTGTTGATGTAGTAAGTCCTTATACTGTAAAGAATAGAGAAAAGTGTATTGAAATTACAAAAGATGTATTTACTTATGAATATAATTATAATATGGATGATGTTTCTTATATTTGTAATAATGATAGTAGTTTTAATAAACATATTAATAAATTATTTACTTATGGAATTACTGAAATGGATTTGGTAAAAAATAATGTTATAGAAGGAGATATTTTTAATGTATGTATTCCAAGAGAAATAAATGAAACTTGTTATTCTTATAAGATATATACTGAAGAAGATGATAAGTATGCGAGTGTTATTAATTATAATGATGAATGTGGCAGTAGTGTTCATGTTCCTAGTAGTATATTAGGTATTCCTGTTAAGAAAATAGATGATTATGCTTTTAATCAAAAGAAAGTTAATAAAGTAGAATTGCCTAGTACAATTAAATATATTGGTACGGGGGCATTTCAGGGTCATGGTGATGGTATTTTTTCTAGTTTAAGAGGTGTATATTTAACAGGTACTTTAGATTTAAGTCATTTAACTAATTTAGAAAGTATAGATTTTTTTGCATTTGCTGATAATGGTATTACAAAAGTAATATTTCCACCTAGTTTAAAAAGTATTGGAGGGTATTCTTTTTCGGGTAATAGTATTACAGGTGAATTAGATTTATCTATGACTAAGTTAGAAAATATTAGTGGTTATTCTTTTTCAAGTAGTAAGATTACTAATGTGTTATTTCCAAATACAATTAAAGTAATTGGTTATACTTCATTTGCTAGTAATAAAATAAATTCTTTAGATTTGAGTATGTATGAAAATTTGTATTTAATTGATTCAGATGCATTTGCTAATAATTCTATTTCTAATTTAATACTTCCAAAATCTATAAAAAAAATAGGAAGTAATGCATTTACTAATAATAATATAAGCGGTATATTAGATTTTTCTAATAATGAAGAATTGTCTTTTATAGGTGCATTTTCTTTTGAAAATAATGATATAGAAGAAGTAATATTACCAAGTAGTATAGAAGAAATAGGGGATAAAGCATTCTTAAAAAATGATATTTCTAATAAAAATTTAAGTACAATTATTAATTTGTCTGATAAAAAAATAAATTTTAAAGATATTACTTGGAGTAGTGATATTATAATAAATACAAAAAAAGATGAGTGATCATCTTTTTATTCTTGATTATATAATTCTAATTTTAATACATCTAAATTTTCTTTCATAACTGTAATATAATCTTTACCAGCATTTTTATTATCAACAGATAGAGTAGTAAGTGGGTCAAAATATAATTTATTGATATTATTATCTTTTAATAATTGTTCTACTTCATCTGTTAATGTATCATCAGGAAACATTATTATATTAGTTATTGTTTTATTGTTTATTTCTCTTTTAACATTATTAATTACTTCTTCTGTTAAATTTTCATCATTACTAACTGAATATACATTAATTTTTTTCTTAGTTGAATTTGGATCATTATATTTTTTTTCTAAAAACATAAATACATTATTAGAAACAAGTATATGATTATCATCTGCATTTTCAATCAATAATTTAATTTCAGCGTCTAATTCTGATATTTCTAATTTTAATTTTTCATAATTTTCATCAATTTGTTTTCTAAGAACACCATTATCAATATATTCTTTCATTCCATTTTTAATATTTAAACATAACATTAAGAAATTAGAAGGATTTAACCATAATTCCTCAATACCATTTTCAATATTCATTCCCATAGTCGCATCTACAGGCATTAGATTTTTATTATTATTAAGCATTTTTACTGTATAATTTTTTTCATTACTTAATCCATTATATACAAACATATCAGTATAACTATAATCATTTATTAACTTATCAGATAAATTAATAACTTCATTTGGATAAATACTATAAACACTGCTATTTTCTCCATAAAGCATAGAAGTTATATATTCTATTGGATAAGTAGTTGTATAAATAGTAATATCATCCATACTATCTTTTTTACATCCAGTTATAAAAAATGTTAAAACAACAAGTAGCATTATAAATTTCTTTTTCATATTAATTAATCCTTTCTTGGTACAGGATCATATCCCATACCACCCCAAGGGGAACACCTAAATATTCTTTTTATTGATAAAATGCATCCTTTAAAACATCCATATATACGAATAGACTCAATTGCATAGTTAGAGCATGTTGGAGTATACCTGCATGAGTTATGCCATGGGCCATCTATTAGTTGATATATTTTAATAAGTCCAATTAGAAAATATTTCATTTTATCACCAACTATATTTTATTACATTTTTATTATTTTGTAAAATAGTTTAGAATAATTTATAAATATTTGATATAATATATTTATAAATATATTTATTTAATATATTATTTATTAAATATGTATTAAATAAGTTTATTTTTAGAAAGGAATATTATGGAGATATTAGAAAAATTAAATGTAAAGACAAATAATATGTATTTATATGAAACAGCTTTTACACATTCTTCTTATTGTAATGAAGTAAAAAATGTAGATAATTACGAAAGACTTGAATTTTTAGGAGATAAAGTACTTGATTTTATTGTTAGTGAATATTTATATTTAAATAGACATTTATTTGAAGGAGAAATGACTAAAATAAGAGCAGCGCATGTGTGTGAAGAAGCTCTTTGTGAACATAGTTTAGGTTGTAAATTTGATGAATATTTAAGATTAGGTCATGGTGAAGAATTAAGTGGAGGAAGAAGAAAAAAAGCAATACTTGCTGATGTGTTTGAAGCTTTTATTGGAGCGCTTTATATAGATCAGGGTATGGATAAAACAAAGGAATTTGTAAATAAAATAGTTATTGAATCAATAAATAAAAATGAATGTTTATTTATTGATTATAAATCTGTGCTTCAAGAATTAGTTCAAACATCTAAGAAAAGTTTAGAATATGTACTTGTTAGTGAAAAAGGTCCTGCACATGATAAAGAATTTGAAGTAAATGTAATTGTTGAGAACATTGTGTATGGTTATGGAGTTGGTAAAACAAAAAAAGAAGCAGAGCAAATGGCTGCAAAAGATGCATTAAGTAAGAAAGCAATGTAGAAAAAAATGTGTTATAATTGATATATATAGTAGGAGGATTTATGAAAAGTGTTAGAATGGAATTTTTAGAAGGATTAATTAAATCTGGAATATCACCAATATTATTAGAAGATATTCCTGCAAGTATATTTGATGAAAGTGCATTAATAAATGCAGATTGTGATATGAGTGAGTTAACAGGACATTATGAAGGTGAGGAGTATGTCGCACCAAATTGGTATAATAAATTACTAAGTTTAACTGAACCAATATTAGTTATATCTAATATAAATAGTATTAAAAAAGAAGAACAAAGAAAATTTTTAGAAATATTAAAATATAAAAAAGTATCAACATTTGATTTACCAAAAAATACTATAATATTAGTAACTGCAAATAATTTAAAAGAAAATAAAATAAATGAAGATGTATATTCTTTAATGGCACAAATATAGGGAATGTATGAATATAGATGGAATAAAGACAAAATTATTAGTTAAATATCCAATGTTTGGAACAATTATTGCAAATACAAGTTTTAATGAAAATAATAAAATAAAAACTGCTGCAACAAATGGGAAAGAGATTGTATATAATTTTGAATTTGTAGATAAATTAAATGAAGATGAAAAAGTATTTTTATTTGCACATGAAATATGTCATATTGCATTTAATCATATTAAAAGAAGTACTGATAAAAATCAAAAATTATGGAATATTGCAACAGATGCAGTTATAAATGCTCTACTTGTAAATGATGGGCTTAAATTTATTGATGGTGGAATAGATATTACAGAAAGATTTGGTATACCAAAAAGCGATATTTTAAAATATAATTCAGAAGATTTATATGATATATTAAAAGAACAAGTAAAAGAAAATGATGATGATTTAAGTGATATTAATGATGATAGTAATATAGATGATCACACAATATGGGGTGACTCTAATGAAATAGATAATAGTAGTAGTAATAATAGCTCAAATTCTAATGAAAATATTGATAAAGAAGATTTAGAGAAAGAAATAGATGAAAATGCTAAAAAGGGAGAACAAGAGGTATTTAAAGAAAATAAAAAACAAAAGCTAGATAATTTAAAGAAATTAAGAAAAGATCTTGTAAATAAACAAGTAGGAAATGTAGCTGGTGGTATGAATAGAGCAATAAATAATATAGGGACTTCTAAACCACTTGTTAATTGGAAAATATTATTAAAAGAAAGAACAGTGAGAGATTTTGATTGGTCTTATAAAAATGCAACTGTAGAATATGGAGTGCTTACATCTCATTTAGAAGGCATACCTATTGCAGAAACAGAAATAGTATTAGATACATCTGGTTCAATAGATGAAGCATTACTTAGAAACTTCTTAAGAGAATGTAAAAATATATTACAAACATCTAAATTAAATGTTGGTTGTTTTGATACAAAATTCTATGGTTTTCATGAAATAAGAGGCGAAAGTGATATAGAAACTATGCCACTAGAAGGTGGTGGAGGCACTGATTTTAATGCTGCTATAAAAGCATTTAGTAATAGAGTAGATAACAAAATAATATTTACAGATGGTGAAGCAACTATGCCAAATGAATATTGTGATGCAATATGGATAGTATTTGGAAAAACTAATATAAAACCAAATGGAGGAAAAGTAATATATATTTCTTATGATGAACTAAGAGAATTAACTTATTGTTATAATAAAAGTAGGTGAAGACATGGAATTAACATTTTTAACTAATGAACAAATCAGTGGTAATAATCAGTTAGATATATTAAAAAAATATGGCACAAAGTGTGCAATAACAGATTTTTCTATTTTATTAGGGGGAAGTGTATCTGAATATAATTATACAAGTGAAGGTAATTCTGATAAAGATCGTGCAGGTTGGTGGTGGACTAAAACAAAAACTCCATATGAAGAGGGGGCTGAGTGTATTATTGATACTGCTGGGAATCTAGTGTGGAGAGATACTTCTTTTCGTGTAGTAGGGTCCCGTCCTGCTTTTACTTATTCAAAAATTTCAAAAATAGAAGAAAGTGAAGTAAATGGAATTATTGAAATAGAATATGGAGAGTATCCACAGACTGTTGTGTCAGAAGAATTGTCTGAAATTTTAGAAAAAACATATTCATATGGAACTTTAAAAC
>CAZKUP010000062.1:0-6888 GCA_964555985.1 uncultured Clostridium sp.
ATAAATGGTGTCCCGTTGGAGATTCGAACTCCAGACCCTTTGATTAAAAGTCAAATGCTCTACCGACTGAGCTAACGGAACATATAAATGGCTGCCTCGGCTAGATTCGAACTAGCGCATGTCAGAGTCAAAGTCTGATGCCTTACCACTTGGCTACGAGGCAAACACTGGTGGAGAGAGATGGATTCGAACCATCGAACCCGAAGGAACAGATTTACAGTCTGTCGCGTTTAGCCTCTTCGCTATCTCTCCATAAAAATGGTGCCGAAAACAGGAATTGAACCCGTAACCTACTGATTACAAGTCAGTTGCTCTACCAATTGAGCTATTTCGGCACATGGTGGAGGATATAGGACTCGGACCTATGACCCCCTGCTTGTAAGGCAGGTGCTCTAACCAACTGAGCTAATCCTCCAAAAAATTTCAATTGACATTTAATAATATATCATCTATAAAACTCATTGTCAATACTTATTTTTTTATTTTTTAAATTATTTGTCAATTTCTTTTATTTTTTCATCTATCCAACCATTTAAAGAATTCATAAGAGGTAAAAACCCCGTACCTTCTTCATGTATCTTTGACATTGCACTTCTTCTTGTTGCCCTATAATTTATATCTTTAATAGATAATTTAACATGATTAGTATTCTCATCAGCCTCTAAAACTTTTACAAATATAGTTTCTCCAACTTCTCCAAATTTATTAATATCCTTAACGAAATCCTTTGAAACTTCAGAAATATGAATAAGACCACTATAAAAATTATCTAAATTAACAAATATTCCATACTTTTCAACCCCAGTAATATTTCCTTTAACTATTTTTCCAACTTTATATTGTCCCATAAGACACCTCAATATAATTATAGCACAAAAATTATAAAAAGATTTACATATTTATTAAATAAATGTATAATTATTTTGGTGAAAAAAGATGAGTAATGAAAAAATTGAAGAAAAAATTAAGGAAATCCTTGATAAAATTAAACCATTTTTAAATAATGATGGTGGTAGTGTTGAATTTGTAAAATATGAAGATGGTATTCTTTATGTAAGATTACTTGGAACATGCGCTGAATGTGAGCTTAGTGATAATACAATAAAAGATATGATTGAATATACAATTACATTTGAAATACCCGAAGTTAAGGAAGTTAAAAATATTATTTAGTTTTTATTAAGCCAATCTATAGATTGTAAATTACATGTTTTAATAAAATAATCTAGAAATTCTTCATATGATGAAGATTTTTTTATTAAATCATACATTATATTTTCATTTTCTCCATTATAAACAATTTGCTCAAAAGAATCGTAAAAATATGATGGAAATAATAATCTTGAAAACATTAATGATAAATTTAACTTATCAAAATAAAAATTAGAATAAATACATTTTAAAATATTATTTAAATCTTTATCATTAAAGAATGCATCTTTAATATATAAAGAAATATCTCTTATTTTATAATCAATTATTAGATTCAAAGGATTATATAAATCAAATAATGTAGAACTAACTCCTATTCTTTTATGACTAATGCCAATGCTTATTTTTCCTTCATAACTACTAACTATGTTTTTTAAATAAAATATTGCATTTTCAGACATTCCAATATAATAATCAATTGTATTATATAAAAGTCTATATTTTTTTATTATATGTCCCATTTGATATTCAAAATAATCTACTTTATCTTCCCATAACTTTGCCCAATTTGTCCTGGTGATAAGTTTATAAGTTTTATCTACATTGACCTCATTAAGCATATAAATAATATCTTGTATATCAACCTTTTTAGTGTCATTTACATAAACTCTTAATAATATATATATTTTATTATTATAATTATTTATTACTTTATCATATTTATTAGTAATTATTTCACTAACCATTGAACCATTTTCTATCATTTTTTTATTTAAATCTACTATCTCATCTAATTCCTCAATAAATCTATCATAAACAATAAAATAATACTTTTCTAAATTAACATAAAACATATAATTATCATCTATCTTATTTATTACATCTGGATATAAATCATAATAATAATTAATATAATCAATCATATGGCCACCTATTTAAATATATGAAAAAAAGAAGCTTTTATTACTATTTAGCTTCTTCTACTGCTCTTGTTTCTCTAATTACAGTTATCTTTACTGTACCTGGATATTGCATTTCTTCTTCAATTCTCTTTTTAATATCTCTTGCAAGTTTTAAGCTCTTAAGATCATCAACTTTTTCAGGTTTAACCATAACTCTAAGTTCTCTACCTGCTTGAATTGCATATGATTTATCAATTCCTTCAAAACTATTTGCAATTTGTTCAAGTTGTTCAAGTCTTTTAATATAATTTTCAAGTGAATCATTTCTCGCACCAGGTCTTGAAGCACTAAGAGCATCTGCAATTGCTACAATAACTGCAATAACAGATTGTGGTTCAGTATCTCCATGATGCGATTCAATAGCGTTTATTACTATTTTATCTTCATTATATTTTTTTGCTAACTCAACACCTATTTCAACATGAGATCCTTCTACTTCAAAATCAATTGCCTTACCAATATCATGAAGTAATCCTGCTCTTTTAGCAAGAGATACATTCTCTCCAATTTCAGATGCAATTATACCAGATAAATGTGCAACTTCTTTAGAATGCTGTAAAGCATTTTGCCCATAACTTGTTCTAAAATATAACTTGCCAAGTATTTCAACAAGTTCAGGAGCAAGTTTAGATAAACCTAACTCAAATGCTGCTTGATTGCCATATTCCATTATTTTATTATTAAAATCTTTACATGTTTTATCATATAATTCTTCTATTCTAGCAGGATGTATTCTTCCATCTTTAATTAAAGTATCAATTGTTTGCTTTGCAATTTCTCTTCTTAAAGGATCAAAACTAGAAAGCACAATTGCCTCAGGAGTATCATCTATTATTAAATCTACTCCAGTTACTGCTTCAATTGTCCTAATATTTCTTCCTTCTCTTCCAATAATTCTACCTTTCATCTCATCATTAGGTAAATTTACTACAGAAACAGTTTTCTCATTAGTAACATCAGAAGCATACTTTTGCATTGACATAACAAGCATATCTTTTGCTTTTCTATCAATTTCCAATTTTGCCTCAGCTTCTTTTTCCTTAATCACAGAAGTTATTTCAACTTCTAAATCCCCTTCAACTCTCTTCATTATCATATCTCTTGCTTTTTCCTTTGAAAAACCAGAAATACTCTCTAATAATTCAAGTTCCTTCTTCTTAATTTCTTCCATTTCTTCTTCTGCTTTTTGGATTTCTTTTTGTTTTAAAACTAGAGAATTATCCCTATCTTCAAGCATTTTATCCCTCTTTTGTAGGATTTCATCTCTCTTATCAATATTCTTCTCTCTTTGTAAAAGTCTATCTTCTAATTCATTAATTTCTTTTTTCTTTTCCTTAATTTCTCTATCAGTTTCTAATTTTAATTTATGACTTTCTTCTTTTAATTCAAGAATTGATTCTCGTTTTAACTTTTCAGCGTCTTTTTTTGCTTTTTCTATAATTTCTTCTGCCTTCTTTGAAGCACTTTTTCCATTGCTATTATTATAAACAAGGACTGACACTGCACCTACTCCTAATCCAATTACAGAGGTTAAAATGGAAAGTATTACATTTTCCATATTTCCTCCTTTTGTATTTTTTAAACATACAATTATATTGTAAAATTAATTTGATTATAAGTCAAGATGCATTAAATGTATTTTTATTAGAAAAAAAAGAGTTTTTCTCTTTTAAAATATATTATTGTTTTTCTTCTTCACTAGACTTACTACCTATATTATAATGATTTCTAAGTTTTAATTCTATTTCATCTTTTAAAACTTTATTTTGTTTTAAAAGTGCTTTAACATTTTCCTTACCTTGACCTATTTTTTCACCATTATATGAATACCATGCACCACTTTTATCAACAATACCAACTTCACTTGCTAGATCAATTAACTCTCCTTCCTTACTAATTCCTTCACCATACATAATATCTATATTAGCAGTTCTAAATGGAGGTGCTACTTTATTTTTAACAACCTTAACAACTGTTCTATTTCCAACAACAGAATCTCCTTGTTTTATTTGTTCTGCTCTTCTTACATCTAATCTAATAGATGAATAGAATTTAAGTGCTCTTCCTCCTGGAGTTGTTTCAGGATTTCCAAACATAACTCCTACCTTTTCTCTTAATTGGTTAATAAATATTACAATTGTATTTGTTTTATTTATAGAACCTGATAACTTTCTTAATGCTTGACTCATAAGTCTTGCTTGAAGACCAACATGAGAATCCCCCATCTCACCTTCTATCTCAGCTTGTGGTACAAGTGCAGCAACTGAGTCAATAACAATTATACTAAGTGCATGACTTTTAACTAGTGCATCACATATTTCAAGTGCTTGCTCTCCTGTATCAGGTTGTGATAATAATAAATTTTCTATATTAACTCCTAAATTTTTAGCATATACAGGATCAAGAGCATGTTCAGCATCAATAAATGCTGCTCTTCCTCCATTTTTTTGCACTTCTGCTATTGCATGTAGTGCAAATGTAGTTTTACCACTTGATTCAGGTCCATATATTTCTATTATTCTTCCTTTAGGATATCCTCCAACTCCAAGAGCTATATCTAATGATATAGAGCCTGTTGAACTAACATCTATATTTAGTCCTTCATGACTTCCCAAACGCATTATTGCTCCTTTTCCAAATTGTTTTTCAATATCCGCTAGAACTTGATCTAACATTTTATCTTTGTCTAATTCTTTTTCTTTTGCCATAATTTCCTCCCTATGTTTTCGTACAATTTAATTCTACTATAAAAAAATAAATAATGCAAGCACTTTTTCAAACATTTGTTTGTTAAATTGTAAAATTTTTTATACAAAACAAAAGAAATTCTACTATAAATTGAGAATTTCTGTACAATTTCTATTACAATTTTAATTATTCTGTAAATAAATATTTTTTATTATTATAATAATATTCAATACCCGAATATATAGATAATACTGTTGCTAATATTAAAAATACTGTTGCAACATCAATATTCCATATTTCAAATGGTAAATTATAGAAAAATGTTAATGTTAAACCTACCATCATACAAGCAGTCTTAACTTTACCAGCTTTTCCTGCTGCAATAACAACACCTTTTTTTGATGCAAGCATTCTTACTGAATCAATAATTGTATCTCTAAATATAATTACAACTGGTATAACTGGACTTATAACTCCTTCTGTTGCAAATATAATTAATACAGAGTTTACAAGAACTTTATCAGCAATTGAATCTACAAACTTACCAAAATCAGTTACTTGATTATTTTTTCTTGCTAAATAACCATCTAAAAAGTCTGTTAAAGACGCTACTACAAAAAGAATACCACCTATTATATATCTACTATCTATTTCAATAATTTCTCCTACATCAAGTGCCCAAATAGGAAATTCTATATTCATTTGATAAAATGGGAATAAAAATAAAATAATAATCATTATTGTAAAAATAATTCTTGAAATTGTTAATTTTGTTGGTATATTCATACTTCCTCCTATATTAATGCAGATAAAACTGTATCACTTGCTTTATCCTTAGTTCTTTGATTAAATATAACTACAAAAGATATAATAAGTAATATAATTGTTATAACTGCTAATATCACTTTTTTATAGCTTTTCTTTTTTATTACTGTATATGGAGATACAGCTTGTTTTTTTTGTTCCTCTTCTTCTTTTTGTTTACTTATTCTTTCAATAACATCAGATGGTATTTTAGATGTGTACTCGAACATATATTCGTTAAATTCTTCAATAAATTTATCATAATCTAAACCTAAATATTTAGCATATTCATAAATATATTTTTTTAAAAGAAACACATCATCAAAACTTTTTCTATTACCACTTTCAATATTTTTTAAATCTTTAACTTCTATTTTTAAGTCTTCAGATACCTCATCTAGAGATAAACCTTTCTCTTCTCTTGAAGCTTTTAGTTTCTCTCCTATAACTTCCATTTAAATTCATCCTTTCTTAAAATAAAAAAATAATATCTTATAAGCCATGTTCTGTACTTCAAAAGAAGCGGCAAACATTTATCTATGCATAATGCATCTTTATCTAGTTACCTAGAATCAAGTTCCCCTACCATAATTTGGGTTTCTCGCTCGCGGGGGTTACCACGTTCCATATCCTCATTTCTGATTATTCGTCTCTATGACCCTTTACGCTATTAACCATATCATTTGACTTAGGTTTTTTCACTCCGTTAGATTAACTACTATAGGTTATTTTTTCCCTATACACGAACACTACTAACCAAGTTGGTTAGTGCGAGCATGGACTTTCCTCTACACTATTCGTGCAGCGTTTGCCCAGATATTACTTAAAAATCGTTTTTATCGCCAAATACAATCTTTTCAAGACTAGAAATTCTTCTTAACATATCAACATTAGTCATTTCTTTACTTGTTGTATTTTTCAATAAATCAATTTTATCTTTACATTCTCTTAATTCTCTTTTTAGTCTTAGATTTTCCTCGATGAGTTCTTTCTTCTCAGAATCTAATCTTTTAACTATAGATATAAATTTTGTATAATCTGTTATAACTACATCTAAAAATTTATCTACTTCTTGTGGCCTAAATCCCCTAGTGTCAATTTTAAATTCTTTATCAAGTATATCTTGTGGTGTTAAAGATATTTGCTCAAATAACATATATAACTCACCTCATACTTATTCTCTCAAAAAATAAGCATTTTGTCAATATATGTCTTCTTGTGGATTGTGTTTCCAAAGTGTGGAGTTGTGTAAAGTAATGCCATAAAAAAACAAAAAAATGGT
>CAZKUP010000063.1:0-6834 GCA_964555985.1 uncultured Clostridium sp.
TTAGAAGAAATACTTGAAAAATATTTAAAAAGAAAAATAACACTTATTCCATGTGCTGGTGGAAATAAGATAGATTCTGAAAGAGAACAATGGAATGATGGCACTAATACATTATGTATTGCACCAGGAGTTGTGGTTGTTTATAATAGAAATACAATTACTAATAATATATTAAGAGAGTATGGAATTAAGGTATTTGAAATGAATAGTGCTGAATTGTCAAGAGGAAGAGGTGGCCCAAGATGTATGAGTATGCCACTTGAAAGAGAGGATATATAATGAATTTTAAGGGAAAGAGTTTTTTAACACTTTTAGATTATTCTAAAGAAGAAATACTTTATTTATTAGATTTATCAAAAAAATTTAAAGAAATGAAGAAAAATAATATTTCTCATAAATATTTAAGTAATAAAAATATAGTATTATTATTTGAAAAAACATCAACAAGAACAAGATGTGCATTTGAAGTTGCTGCGCTTGATTTGGGTATGGGAGTTACATATTTAGATCCAGGTTCTTCTCAAATGGGTAAAAAAGAAAGTATAGAGGATACTGCTAAGGTATTAGGAAGAATGTATGATGGTATTGAGTATAGAGGTTTTAGTCAAAAGATAGTAGAAGAATTAAGTAATAATGCAGGCGTACCTGTGTGGAATGGGCTTACTACTGAATTTCATCCTACTCAAATGCTTGCAGATGCACTTACAATTTATGAGAATTTTAATAAATTAGAGGGAATTAAACTTGTATTTATGGGAGATGCTAGAAATAATGTTGCTAATTCATTAATGGTAATGTGTGCTAAATTAGGTTTGCATTTTGTTGCATGTGCACCAAAGGAACTTTGGCCAAATGAAGAACTTGTTAATAAATGCAAAAGTATTGCAAAAGAAAATAATGCTACTATAGAATTAAGTGAAGATGTCGATTATTCTACTAGAAATGCAGATGTTATATATACAGATGTATGGGTTTCTATGGGAGAAGATGAGAGTGTATGGGAAGATAGAATTAAATTATTAAGAAAATATCAAGTAAATAAAGATGTAATGAATAATGCAAATTCTAATGCAATATTCTTACATTGTCTTCCATCATTTCATGATTTAAATACAACTATAGGTAAGGAAATATATGATAAGTTTTCTCTTAGTGAAATGGAAGTTAGCGATGAAGTATTTAAATCTTCTAAGTCAAAAGTATTTGATGAAGCAGAGAATAGATTACATACAATAAAAGCAGTTGTTTATGCAACAATAGGAGGTAAAGATGTCTAAAATAGTAATTGCATTAGGAGGTAATGCACTTGGAAAAGATCCAAAAGAACAACTTTCTTTATTAGAAGGAGTTGCGCGTATTATAGTAAGTTTAGTAAAAGAAGGAAATAAAATAGTATTAACACATGGAAATGGTCCACAAGTTGGACAAATATCACTTGCAATGGAGTATGCTGCAAATGGAGAAGTTAAAACTCCTGTTATGCCATTTGCTGAATGTGGTAGTATGAGTCAAGGTTATATTGGTTACCAATTACAACAATGTATTCAAGATGAACTTGAAAGACAAAACATTAAAAAGAATTGTGCAACCTTAATAACACAAGTCCTAGTTGATAAAGATGATAAAGCTTTTTTAAATCCAACTAAGCCAATTGGAATGTTTTATACAAAAGAAGAAGCATTAAAAATTGAAAAAGATAAAGGATACATCTTTATAGAAGACTCAGGAAGAGGATATAGGAGAGTTGTACCATCACCTATGCCTAAAGATATTATCGAAAAAGATGTTATAAAACAACTTGTAGATAATGATAATATTGTTATTGCTGTTGGAGGAGGTGGAATACCTGTAATTAAAACTAGTAAAATAGAACTTTTAGATGGATGTGAAGCTGTTATTGATAAAGATAGATCAAGTGCACTTCTTGCAAAAGAGATTAATGCTGATAAATTACTTATATTAACTGCAGTTGATAAAGTATATTTAAATTATAATAAAGATAATATGACATCTCTTGATTCTCTTACAGTAAAAGAAGCTAAAAAATATATTGAAGAAGGTCATTTTGCTAAGGGAAGTATGCTTCCAAAGATAGATGCATGTATTTCATTTGTAGAAAATAGTGATAATATTGCTATTATCAGTTCATTAGAAAGAGCAAAAGATGCAATTAATGGACTTACTGGTACAGTCATAAAATGGAGGTAAAATATGGCAAAGAAAAAGAAAAAAACAATGCTATCAGCTTTTACAATTATTCTTATTCTTATATTTGTACTTGGAATACTTTCGCATATTCTTCCTAATGCAATATTTGTTCAAGATGAAATTGTAAATGGTAGTGGAACAGTAGGAGCAACATTATCTCAAATATTAATGTCACCTATATTAGGGGTTGAAGATGCAATAGATGTTGCAATATTTATTATGATGCTAGGAGGACTTTTGGCAATAGTAAATAAAACAGGGGCACTTGAAACTGGAATAAAAGTTTTAGTTAAAAAGTTAAAAGGAAAAGAACATATATTAATAGGTATATTAATGCTTATATTCTCAATATGTGGAACAACATATGGAATGCTAGAGGAAACTGTAGGATTTTATGTTCTTTTAGCAGCAACTATGACTGCCGCTGGAATGGATCCTTTAGTAGGTTCTGCAGTAATTCTTTTGGGTGCTGGAAGTGGAGTACTTGGTTCTACTATTAATCCTTTTGCAACAGGTGCTGCAATAAGTGCACTTCCTGATGGAGTTAATGTTAATCAAGGGTTAATATTATTAATAGGTGCAGTTCTTTGGATAAGTACATTAGTAATATCTTATATATTTGTTATAAGATATGCAAAAAAAGTACAACAAGATAAGGGTTCGTCATTCTTGTCATTAAGAGAACAAAAACAAGCTGAAAAGAAATTTGGTAATTATAGTGAAAAACTAAGTGAAGATGCAATATTATCAAGTAAACAAAAATTAACTCTTATACTTTTCGCACTTGCATTTATAGTAATGATTGTTGGATTTATTCCATGGGGAGAATTTGGAATAACATTCTTTGATGGATTTACAGGTTGGCTTACTGGTTCATCACTTGGTAATTGGTGGTTTTATGAAGCAGCACTTTGGTTTTTAATTATTGCAATATTAATTGGTGTTGTAAATAAATTTGGAGAAAAAGGTATAGTAGATGCATTTATAGATGGTGCGGATGATATGATAGGAGTAATACTTATAATTGCAGTTGCAAGAGGCGCAAGTGTACTTATGAATGTTACATATTTAGATAATTATATTGTACATAATGCTGCAAATTTATTAAAAACTTTACCTGAAATAGTATTTGTACCATTTAATTATTTATTTCATATAATACTTTCTATAGTAGTACCATCATCATCTGGACTTGCATCTCTTTCAACACCAATAATAGGCGCATTATCAAATGAACTAGGTTATAATGTTGAGGTGACTGTTATGACACTTGTTTCTGCAAATGGACTTGTTAATTTAATTACACCAACTTGTGGAGCAATAATGGGTGGACTAGCACTAGCTAAAGTAGAGTATTCAACATGGTTTAAATGGGCATTTAAGGTAGTATTAACAATTGCAGTTGTAAATATTATTGTATTATCTTTATTTGCATTAATATAATTAATTTTAGTACATATCACTAGTTATGTACTTTTTTTCATTTTTATAGAAAAAATAAATATACTTATAGTAGAAAATAATGAAATAATATAGTATAATTATATAGGTTAAAGGAAAGTGATAAGAATATGTTAATATTAGCAAAGGCAGTTTTATCTTTAATGATAGGTTTTTTAGTGTCTATGACTCTTGGTGTAATAATTGTTCCAATGCTTAGAAAAACTCATATAGAGCAAAGAGTAAGTGTTTATTTGGAAGATGCTCATAAAAAGAAAGATGGCACTCCTACAATGGGTGGAATAATATTTATTATAGCAGCATTTATTTCAATAATTACTTTGTTATTGTTTGATAAGATGGATTTTACTCCTAATTTATTTATAGTGTTATTTGTGTTTGTAAGTTATGCTTTAATAGGGTTTTTAGATGATTATTTGAGTATTAAAAGAAAAACTAATATTGGTCTTACTGCGGTTCAAAAGATATTTTTACAGCTTATAGTTGCACTTGTATTCTTTTATATACATATGAAGACAGGTAATGAACCTACTCTTGAAATATATACATTAAATATTAAAATAGATATGGGATGGTTCTATGGAATATTTATATTATTTGTATTGTTAGGTGGTAGTAATGCGGTTAATTTAACAGATGGACTTGATGGACTTGCTGCTGGACTTTCTGCAATAGCATTTTTAGCACAAGGTATTATTGCATGGGGTTCAGGATGGGTATCAGGTTATCAAGATATTGCTATATTTTGTTTTATAATAGTTGGATCACTTTTAGGATTTTTATTATTTAATACATATCCTGCTAAAGTATTTATGGGAGATACAGGTTCACTAGCGCTTGGTGCAACACTAGCAACAATAGCAATTATTACAGATCATGAGATAACTTTACTTGCTATTATGGGTGTATTCATTTTAGAAACATTATCTGTTATATTACAAGTTATTTCTTTAAAATTATTTAAAAAGAAATTGTTCTTAATGACACCTTTACATCATCACTTTGAAAAACTTGGAATACATGAAAGAGATATTGTAAAAGGATTTTGGGTAGTAGGTTTTATACTTGCTATGGCATGTATTGCATTTGGAGTGTGGATATAGTGAAGAAAAATATGGATTATATTTTATTAATTGCAGTAATAGTTATATCTATATTTGGAGTAATAATGATATATTCATCTTCAAATATATGGGCAGAATATAAATTTAATGATGCTTTTAAATATTTAAAAAATCAATCTATATTTTTAATAATAGGAATTATATTAATGATTATAATATCAAAAATACCATATACGTACTATTTAGATAAAGCAAACATCTTACTACTTGTTTGCTTTTTTCTATTAATTTTAGTACTTATTCCAGGAATAGGATCTGTTAGAAATGGAAGTCGTAGTTGGTTTGGTATTGGTGGATTTGGTATACAACCAAGTGAATTTATGAAACTTTCTCTTATTATATTTACTTCAAAATACTTAGCAAAAAATGAAAAAAATATGTATAATATTAAAAAGGGAGTACTTCCTATATTATTAGTAACACTATTAGTATTTGCACTTATTATGTTAGAACCTGATTTTGGAACAGGTGTGATAATAGTAATGAGTGTAGTAGGATTATTATTTGTATCAGGAGTAGATATAAAATTCTTTTTAATAGCATTTATTTTTGGTGCGATAGGTGCAGTAATTCTTATTGTAGCAGCGCCTTATAGATTTAAAAGAATACTTTCATTTATTAATCCATGGTCTGATCCTTTGGGAACAGGGTTTCAAGCGATACAAAGCTTGTTTGCAATAGGGCCGGGAGGACTTTTAGGGCTTGGGCTAGGTAATTCAATACAAAAACATTTCTATCTTCCAGAACCACAAACTGACTTTATATTTGCAATAATAAGTGAAGAATTAGGTTTTTTAGGAATAATAATTGTATCAGCATTATTTCTTACTATAATTTATAGAGGAATAAAAATATCATTAAATTCAAAAGATCATTTTTCTAAATATCTAGCATTTGGAATAATATTTCAACTTTCCTTTCAAACATTACTTAATTTAATGGTAGTCGTTTCATTAATTCCAATAACTGGAGTTACATTACCATTCTTGTCTTATGGTGGCTCTAGTTTATTAATAACGCTTTGTGAAATGGGTATACTTTTAAATATAAGTAGATATACAAGATGATTTATGTTACTTTTTTATAAATATATAATATAAAACCGAATAGAAAATTTCTATCCGGTTTTATACTTTTATTATTCATGAGTTAATACTTTAGTACCAACTTTTATATGTTTATCCATTATTTTTACATCTTCTTCACGCATATTAACACATCCTAAGCTTCCATTTGTTAAATATATATCACCACCAAATTCACTCCTCCAAGAAGCATCATGGAATCCTTCTTCATCGTTATTAAAATGGAAGAAATATTTAACATATTTTTTATATCCTGGCCCTACTAAATATCTATTATATGTCTTTGATAATATTTCTGTGTAACCAATATCAGTATTATGACCTGGTTTTCCAGATGTCATAGTTGTATAAAGAACTGTTTCATTGTTATCAACTACTTTTACTGTTTGTTCACTTATATCAGTTTCTATATAATTTTCTGGAAGTATTGTAATTAAATCATTATGTACATATCCATAAATAGTATCTAAATCTTCTTTAAATGGTATTCCATTAGTAGTTTTTATATATGAAAATTCTTCATTTGAATAAAGTACTTTTATTGTTTGATATTCAGGAATACATCCAATTATTTCTTTATCTCTTTTATAAGAGTCATAAATAGAAATAGACATTTTTGCAAAAGCATCACTATTATTTATATTAAAATTATCTAACTTACTTGGAAAGATATTTCCATTTGCATATACTATTTGTACATGAGTTCCTTCTTCTAATTTATAAACACTTTCTTCTTTTGGTATGTCATTATTTTTCTTACATCCTATTAATGATAAAGATGTAAGAATTGCTAAAAATATTGTTTTAGTTTTATTTTTTTTAATTTTTAAATATGTTTCTCTCTTCATAAAAACCCCTTCTTTTGATTAGATATACTATCATATTTAAAAAAAATTGTCAAATTTTGTGACTTTTTAGTGAAAATGTTACATTGTTGTAATACAATTTTATATAAA